>OMOF01000567.1 GCA_900290375.1 Candidatus Desulfosporosinus infrequens | reverse complement strand
TTTAGCTTCTTAATTAAAGTATTATTAGCTCGTCTAAAGTTAACTTTATTTAGACTGTCATTATCTCCTTTAAGTATCATAACTAGATATTTTGGTGTTAAAGGACAAACAATTGAATTAAGATTACTCGATTCGACCTTCGATACCTTCGATATATGAGTAAATGCCGGATTATCAGAAGTAACGAACGATCCACTGTTATCCCAGCACTTATAAAGCATTATTTGAAAAGAACTTTCCATTCTCTGTTTGAGTGTATTAAATACTCCTTTCCTCACATTAAATAAGCCTTTATATATTTCATTTAGCCATACAGCTCTTAATTGCTGGCTTTTGAATTTTTCTAACGCTTCCTGATCATCACTGGTAACTGTCTCAATCAAGTTATTAAAAAAGACATCATTCACAAAAGGTAAAATACCTAAACAATCTGAATCTGGGCTTCTACACATTAGAAAGATTATCATTTTGACAATTTCAAGTACGATATTATCGTCAATTTGCCTTATTTCATCTTTACCATTTAAAGGTACTGTATGTTCCATTTGATATATAAAATCGTTTAAAGATGTTTCCCATTTTGTTTCAACTACCGAGGATAACGAATTTTCTATTACATAACTATGTATTGATTTGATATCGTTTATAATAGCTGCTTTTCTTGCCGCATTAAAAGGGTGATAATTATATTTTAATTCCCATCTGTCTAGATTGAGAAAATTATCTGCGATTCTTTTCTTTGTATCAAGTTGCTTACCATCTAAAAAAGCTTTCACCATTTTACTTTCTAATTTTTCTTTAATCTTCGATATGAAGTCTTTTTCAACTTCAGGAAGGAGTTTTAATAAAAAAGAATGCTCATAATCAATTGTATATAAATGAGGCTGCCATAGTATTGTTCCTTTATTTCTTCCATCTCCAAGAGATAAATTGCCTTTATCAAAATAATATACACCATTAAATAATTTTTCAGGTTCCCTAATACTAGACACACGCGTTTCCCATTTTTTGAGATATACTTGTGGAACATAATGTTGCTTTTTTATTGACATCAAAACACCACTCTTTTCAAATATAGACCTAGTTTCAAGCGCGGGTTGGAGGTTGCTTAGTACTACTCTTCCTTATATGGCAATAAAACATTTACTCTTACTCTACCGCGCCTATTGTTGTCTAAATATTTAACAACAACATCACCCATAAAATCATCTGTAAATCCCATAATTTCAACAATTCTATTATTGTTTGATCTATCCTTCTTAGTTGTTTGTTTGACAATATCAATAATATATTGTTGTCCAACTACTAGTTCTACATCTTTTGGATCTGAAGTAGCATTTGAATAAGTTTTAATCGATTCTGTAGAATTAATCGGTTTTCTATATTCCATTTCAACCCCCTATTTTAATACATATCTCTGTTCCAATCTGCCATCGATTTCGCCATAGCCTGTGCTCTGGCTTTCTGGATCGAGGCGATCTGAGCTGCGCTCGGGGGGCAACTTGGGCTCCGCTCCAACCGAGTCGTATAAGTCGATGTATGTATGGTTCATCATCTGATAGACCTGTGCCACAGGTTCCTTCGGCCTGGTGAGCTTGTTCATTTTAAACCATGTTTCCGACTTCAGGTTCTTTGGGACTTGGGGCCAACTCTTGTATAGCTCCAC
>OMOF01000585.1 GCA_900290375.1 Candidatus Desulfosporosinus infrequens | reverse complement strand
ATGAAGCCAGAATAGCTGTGTCAGCAGAAGTCCAGCCAGCATCTGCTACTGCAACGTCGGTTCCAATTCTGTCCGTACCGAAAAGTCGTGCAGTCGTTACCCCAGTGTCTGCAAAGGCATTAAACGGAGCCATTGTTAGAGCCATACCCGTAATAGCTAAGGAAACTAAAGCTTTTTTTACTATTTTCATGTAGTGAATCTCTCCTATCGACTTTGAATGGCAGGGGTGATTTCTGTTTCGACAAGGGTTAAAAGAGAATTAGTTCAACCACGCCACCCACATGAACTCTATTAATTCCTATTTATGGGCTATTCTCCATTCCTATACTTGTATCCTTCCTAATCTGACTGATCTCCAATTTACAATAACCGTTACCTAATAGCTCGCACCTATGACAGGAGGAATTACACCGTCAAAAATTTCGGGGGTTTGCGCATAGAACCCCATATTGGATGTTTTTGACCATCCTCCCGAAAAGGTGGAATAAGCTCTCTTTCAAAAAGTGGTTTAAAATTTTAATTAAAAGTCTAACCGGATATTCAATAGATCCAAGCTCCGCAACAGCTAAACCAACTGCCTATGTTAGGGGGTTGTGTAGTAATGGGACAGAAATTCCCGTTACACAACCTATAATTTACCAAAAAATTTCTAATCCATCACAAAAAACATCCGCTTCTAATGAAACAATTATTTAACTGAATCAGGATAATGAGAAGCTGGCATTACATGCAATACAACACATAATACCTGGATTCCCGAAAACGCATAACGAGTATTAAGCAAAGCCGCATGAACACTGGACTCTTACCTCGTTATGTGTTTTCAACATAACGAGGTAAATTTTGTGCTTAAAATCCTGAAGTCATGGAATTTACTGAACTTGCAACAATTTATCGTTATGTGTAGCCGGGAATCCAGGATAATAAGAACAATATTTTCTGACCACTTTAAATGAATTTAAAAGTTCCTGCTATTTTCTGTAGGAATTCCTTTGATGAAGAACTTATTTGAAATATATGACTTTTATTTGAGAAAAAAACGAAGTAATAATGATCATCTTTTGGCTTATAGATTCCATAATTAACGTTATTAACCGATAAACTACCACCAATAATCATTTCATCCTTAAATTTAATTTTAATAAAATTATCCACGCTTTGAAATGTATCAATTGTTACTGAATCAATATCAACCAGGGGCAGATTGTCTTTTGGTAATAATGATAATCTCATTTCATATTCCGGATTTGCTACTACACTATGCCCCCCAGAAATACTTGGAGAGTAATCTTCAGGATAAGCAACTTCGTATTCATATTCAAGGTATCTGTATATTTTCCAACCAATGGGTATGCTCACTGGGTTCTCTTTGGGTGAATGAAATTCATCGATTTGCATTTTTAAAGTAGAATTCTCATTTCTCAATTCCGTGTTAGATGATTTTAATAATTGAACATCGCTATTATATTTGTCAATTTGTAACTTCATTTCTGCGCTATTTGGTTCAATAGTTTTGTTTGAGCACCCCAACAATGCAAGCACAAATATACCTAAAATTATGTAAAATATCCTCTTCACCTTGTCACCTCAATTTTTATTATTCAGGGTACCCAACATACAATCATGTAAGAAAATATAATCATTCACTTCGAATGCGCCA
>OMOF01000584.1 GCA_900290375.1 Candidatus Desulfosporosinus infrequens | reverse complement strand
TGGGAAGAGGGCTGGATCCTGATGGTCGCGACCACTACCAAAGTTGTTATCGACGTATTTATCGGCGTATGGGCATTTATTCTTGCGGTCGTTTGGTGCGTTTTCGGGATCGACAGAACCAAAACTCGGTGTGATAAGGTTTCAGGGGGAGAAATATGGGAAAGATTTCCTAAATTTATTATTGGTTTTCTTCTAACCTTCTTACTCCTACTTGTGATGGGTTTGAAAAACCCCAACATTGTAAAGGCAGCAACAGTAGGCTCAGACCAGGCTAATGCTTTGAGGACTTTTTTCTTTGCTTTATGTTTCTTTTCAATTGGTATGATTACTAACGTACGTAAGCTCTGGGCCGCAGGTATGGGACGTATTGTAGCGGTATACGTCGTCTGCCTGTTTGGTTTCATTATCTGGATTGGACTTGTAGTCTCCTGGGTTTTCTATCATGGCATCACACCGCCGATAATTGGCGGGTAGTTGCAACTCAACGAGGGAGGTTATGAATTTGTCACAAGAGCAGTCATCCATAAATGTTAAGGAAGTACTCGAAGAAGATGAATGGTACGATTTACTTCCTGTGGAGAAAAAACTCATCTCTATTTCTTTAGGGTTAGGCATAGTATTAATGGCTATCTTTGTCATAGTCTTTAAGGTATTAAAGTAAATATTTGGCATTATAATCCCAACTTATAGATCATCAATAAATGTTTTAGCAATATGCAAAACCGAAACGAACATTCTATTTTTGAAAGAAGCGATAGAATGTTCGTTTCGAGTAACATCTGCACTCTACTTCTGGGGACGTAATGGGGTCAGGTTTGAATTATTCCCTTGTGCTCGATATTTCTTATGATTTCTTCAACCATCGCAGTTCCTTTACTATCTCCGCTTCTTATTTTCGAAACCATTGAAGGTGGCAGATTAAGTTTCATTGCCAGTTCACAGTTGGCGAAACTTCCATATTTTTCGCTAATTCTCACGACAGCTTTTCTAACATCGGAATATTTCTGTATTTTAGTTCTTCTTGTAATCTCCTCCCTACTAACACCAGCTTCTTTACATACAATATCGATTAGTGTATCAATATCAATCCGTATATCTCTACCAACTATCCTATTAATTTCGTTATTTCCCGGCTTATCGGGCTCATCAATTTTCAATTCAATTTTATCTGGCTTTATATTCATAAACGCCCTATATTGTTTGTGTGCAGTTACACGATTTTCTGAAAATATGCCCAGAACAAAGCTTAAGTCTACTAGCTGATTATGTTTACCGTATACATAACTACCATGGCTACTCCACCGGTAATCAAGACCTGTTTCTATGCCAGCCTCTACCGGATTGTAATGAATATACTTAATAACCTGCAACAGATATCTTTCCTTATCACAAAGCTGTGCCTTGTATCTTTGTTGAAAGACATGTCCTGTCCTGTTGTACTTTTTGTTGTACTGCTGTGTGAAACTTTGTTGGATCCCCTGCATGATTCTTGATAAAGGCGTTTCTCCTGTCTCAATTAAGAGATGAACATGATTATCCATAATGCAATAAGCATATAACTTAAAATCATATCTTTCTTTGTATTTTTTTATCAACGTCAAGTAAATAGGCTTTTCTTTTTCTGTCAGAATAAATTCTCCATTATTGCCACGACACATGACATGATACAATGCGCCTGGGTATTCTAACCGTGGTTTTCTAGCCAAACTATCCCCACCTTTTTTCAATTATACCATAATTATGGCTTAGAAGGGAATGTTTCAAGCCTGACCCTTTTCTTTCCTTCCCTGCTTTTCTTCCTAATGTATATATCTGTAAAGCTTATTTTCAACTTACATAAAACGATAAGAATATTAGAACTTGTTTGCTAAACTAATAATTGATGGACCTATTTACTCATTGACATTGGAGCTCTATCAACTGTGGACCCAGACCAACCTCTGAAACCTCTGATTGATAATATTGTCAATGGTAACATCTTAGGGGTCGTGGCCACGGTGGGATGTAACAATGCCAAAGTAACTCAAGATCTTATCAATGTGGAATTAGTAAAAGAACTTGTGAAAAATAATGTCTTAGTAGTCGCTACGGGATGTTCTGCGCACGCGCTGGCTAAAGCCGGTCTTATGAATTCCGAAGGAACTGAAACCTATGCAGGAGAGGGTTTGAAAGCAGTCCTGACCGCGGTCGGGATGGCGGCGGGTCTTGGTGCCCCCCTTCCACCAGTATTGCATATGGGAAGCTGTGTGGATAATTCGAGAATTGGGGATTTGGTCACAGCGATAGCTGCCTATCTGAATGTGGACTCCGCCTTATTGCCCGTGGCAGCGAGTGCTCCAGAACTTCAGCATGAAAAAGCCTTGAGCATCGGAACTTGGGCTGTGACCATGGGGCTCACTACACACCTTGGGGTCGTTCCACCCGTGCTCGGCAGCAAGACGGTGACTGACTTACTTACTCATGGCCTCAGTGATGTAATCGGAGGGAAATTCTATGTAGAAACCGATCCCTTGAAGGCCGCTCAAGGACTTCTTGAGGATATCCGAGCAAAACGAAAAAAACTCGGACTCCCTATTTAAGGGAAGGAAAAAAATTATGAGTTATATCGTAGTTGGTAACAGCGCTGCAGGGTTGTTTGCGGTTGAAGAGATCCGAAGGCACGACACGCAGTCAGAACTAATCGTTCTCACTGCAGAACAAGAACCCAGTTATTCTCGTTGCCTTACCACTTATTTCTTAGCAGGAGATATTCCTGTTTCCCAACTTTACTTACGGAACACTGATTTTGCCCAACGACTGAATCTAAAGATAGTTTACGGGGTCAAGGTGAACTGGATCGATCCCACGCTTCAAATTGTTCGGAGTGCTGATGGACGGGAGGGGCATTATAGCAAACTTTTGCTCGCCATGGGGTCTTCTGCCCATAAACCTTCAATTCCAGGCGGAAACCTTCCAGAAGTTTTTACTCTGCGCACGATGGAAGATGCTTTAGCTATTAATAAGGTCTTGGAGCAAGGTGCGCAAAAGGCCGTCGTCATCGGAGGAGGTTTGGTTAGTTTAAAGAGCGCTTATGCTTTGAAAAAACGTGGGCTTGATGTCACTGTTGTCGTCTCCTCTCGACAGATCCTTTCCCAAATGCTTGATCTAAAAGAAGCCAATCTTATTCAAGAATACTTGAGAGTCAATGGTCTCAAATTTCTTTTACAGACCGATGTCCTGTCAATTACAGGAGAGAGCCATGTTCAGGGAGTGCTAACCTCACCTCAAACAGAACTTGCCGCTGATATGGTGATTATAGGCAAAGGTGTACGTCCTAATATTGAAGATTTGAGCGAGTTCGGCTTCAATATTGGACAGGGCCTTCAAGTGGATTCTTCCTTAGCCACTAACCTTCCCAATATTTATGCGGCTGGGGATATTGCAGAAACTTGGGACTTTGTTCCGCAGAGGTTCACGGTGAATGCCACCTGGCCAAATGCTACGACTCAAGGCAGAATTGCCGGAGCAAATATGTGCGGGAGAAAAGAGTTTTATGCAGGATCTCTTGGCTTAAACTCGGTAGACTTTTTTGGCCTCTCAGCAATGTCCGTCGGTATCACGAAATTTCAAGACATCAAGGAACCGGAAAATTGGGAGCAAGAAGAAAATCTAAAAATGGAGGGAGACAATCCCATTTATCGTAAGCTAATTTGGCAAAAGAATGTTTCAAGCCTGACCCTAAATTTACGGGAAGAGAATAACTCAAGCCTGACCCCAATTCAAGACTCCCCACTCTACATTCTCAAAGGTTTTGTTCTTATTGGGGATACATCGCAAGGCGGTGTATTGACGGCCCTAGTTAAAGCAGGTCGGCCGTTGACTCTAGCCCAAAGGAAATTAGCTTTAGGAAGAAGAGGGCAACTAGCTGTAGAAATCATAAAATAGAACAAGAGATGATAAGTGAAGCGAAGCGAACCCTAAAATTTCTTTAGGGTTCGCTTCTTGACGTTGTTATCCGACAATAGAGCAGTCTTGAATAAGTTTACTCTGTTTTTTGAGGAGAGGGGGAATCATTAGAGTGTTTATGACCGCAGCCTTTTTTGTACCCAAGACCATGAAATTCGCCTTTGTCAATATCTTGTTCAATTCTTTGTTGACGTTCTTGCATGGCGTTCTTGATTTTTCCGGCTTTTGTTTGATCTAGTATTCCGGCCTCTACTTCTTTATCGACAATCTGAGCTTTAATATTGCTCATTTGCTGAGTGAGAGCTTTAATCTCGTTCAATTTTCCTTGATCAACAGCCCCTAAGGCAGGCACGGCGCTTAAAACCAACCAAGCCAAAGCCAAAATGCTTGCAGCCAGTCTTCTCATTTACCAGTCCTCCTCAATCATTTTATTTGCCGGAAACGTTCTTAGAATACCCAATTAAAGCGTTTCTATTACATTACATAAACTCTTATTTTCAACTTTTTATTGTCGATCTATCAAGTAGCTTACCGTCTCCTCTCCTAATCTGCCATAGATTGTTAAGGTGCTTAACAAACGCTTGCACAATTCTAGGATCAAATTGAGTACCAGCATTCTTGATAATTTCTTGAAGAGCTACCTCTTCCTGAAGTGCCGATCTGTAGGGTCGTTCACTTGTCATGGCAACATAACTACTAGCGAGGGCGACGATCCTAGCTTCGATCGGAATAAGTTTTCCTTGCACCCCCCTAGGGTAACCTTTACCATCCCATCGTTCATGATGTGCTAGGACATAATCAGCTATTTCTGACATTTCGTGAGATGAACTTAATATTCTGTAACCAATTTCCGCATGCCTCTTGATTTCATCCCACTCCTGCGCTACGAGTTTCCCAGGCTTATTGAGTATATCTTCTTCAATCGAAACATAGCCAATATCATGGAAGAATCCCGCGGTCCTCACTCCACATACTTCCATCTCAGACAAACCTATTGCTCTTCCAAGGTCCTGGCATAATTTACTAACTCTTTTCGAATGTTGTTCTGACCCTAGATATTTTTTATGCAGGGTCGCCATAAGCGTCCGAATTGTATTGAGCCTAATACCTTCACTTTCTAATGTCTTATTTTTATACATTAGATCTTCAGCATTCTTG
>OMOF01000613.1 GCA_900290375.1 Candidatus Desulfosporosinus infrequens | reverse complement strand
TGGGTTCTAATTCTATCACACTGAAGGCTTCACTGAATGACGCAAACGGGAACCCTATGAGTGGAGTTCAAGTCCAGTATTATACTGACGCACAAGTTGCCACAGCAACATCTGGTGGAAGTAACGTTGCTGCAAGCTCAATTAGTAAGACAATTGGTAATAAGAGCTACACGTATGCATATGCTGTCACCACAGATTCATCTGGGAATGCAACACTTACCATGAATAACAACTCTGCCGCAAGTATAAATGCTTTACTTGTAGCTCCATTTAGTAGCGGTGGTAACCCAATTACGTCGCCATCCTCTGTTCTGGTGGGCTGGGGTCAACCTGGGACAGCTGTGATTTCTCCGCAGTATACCTCTACTTATCATAATATGTCATTATCCACAACTGCTAGTCAAGCAGCTGGATTAATTGGTTTCACTGCAACTGTCATTCCTCAGGTGGGAGCTAGTGCAAGCAGTGTAGCAAATGTTCCTGTAACGTTTAGTTTACAAGCGGGTACAAATGCTAGCCCATTTCCTTATTTTACGGATTCTACAGGCTTGACAGCTCTGCTTCCGACAACTAGTACTGCAGCTATTACCTATGTTGTTAATACAAATCAGTCAGGTCAAGCAACAATTTATGTGAACGACAATCAACCTGTTGTTAGTGGAGTGCCTCAAGCAGGCGCCAATAATAGCGCTACTGTCGCAGTTACACTAGTAGGCACTATGCCAGTAAGTGGGCAGACATCTCTTGTATCATGGGGAACAGCTGGAGTTGCAGCTCAGATTGGCACATCCTCATATAGTCCTGCTAATTCGAAAAACAATTATACCACTGTTACACCAACCTGGGATGCTAGCGGATATGGTATCACAAGTACACTGGCTTCTAACATTCTCACAGCTCCCTCAGGATCAAACTTAACACTCAGCGGAACTCTGACAGATGTGTCCGCCAATCCTGTACCAAATGCTACCGTTTATTTAGTAGGTAGTAATCAAACTGCTTCAGCTACTTATAGTATGGGTGGTTCGTATGTAGTAAATGGTACAGCAACTAATTTCGGAAGTTCTAAGGCAGCAAGTACTACAACCGATTCAAACGGTAACTTCAGCTTTACAGTTACAAATACCGTTTCAAATGGTCTATACAATGTACCTGACGTTTATGACGTATATGCTCAAAACTCTGGTGCTGCTGCTCCTACAACGTTCTATGCTCACGCAGGTACAGCAATTTCGGGCGTAACTTCTGTGGGTTCATTCTATGCTGTATGGCAGCAAGCTGGTTCTGTGCAGACCCTTGGAGTAATTCCAACACTGAACACAACAAACGGAAATAGTTCAAGTGGAACTGGTGATACTCTGCAACAAACCTATACTTCAGCGAGTTTAATTCCTACAACCGCAGGCAACACTAAAACTATTGGTGTAGGAACAGCTCAAACTTACTGGATTGGTGCTTACAACAACGTGGCCACCACTGTGGACCCAGCGCTGAATAGTTTTGCGGGCACTACTGAGACATATACAGTGAGTGCACCTACAGGTTATTCTATAGCAGGTATTGCTGGAGTAACATTTGGTAACCATGCTGATACTGTCAATGCCTTACACGCCCCTTCAGGTGTTGTAGACTTTGGTTCGGCTGCAACTAATAACTTCCAATATGTAACTAGCGTTCAATACACACTATCATATACTGGTGGAGCCGATACTGTGACGATTCTATCAGTTAACGGTAATACGACTCTCACAAACCCTCTTGCTAACGGTACTTTAAACGGGGCTACTTCAACAGCATCAATAACAAATGGCCATATAATGCTTACCTTAGCTCCTTCGAACAATATAGATTACAGTACTGGTAGCGCATTAACTGGTTTGGCAGCTGGTAATACCGCTGGCGGTTCAGGCGCATTCACTGTAGCTTTATCAGCTGCTAATACCAATACTACACCAGCAACATCGATGGGTGATGGCAGTGCAACTATTAATGCAACATGGACTNNACTCACTTGGTTCAGCTAACGTGTTTTCAACTTATGGTAGTGCTTTACCAAGCGGTTTGAACTCTGCTAGCTCAATTGCAGGTAGTACTACAGCTTCAATCTTTGCAGTGGCTCCATACTCAGCGACTAAGAGTATTTTACCAATAGATCCGAGTGGGGTTTCTGGTCCTAAGAGTGTGGCATATACTCTCACCGCTCCTGGTCATGCTGTGATTACACAAATTGATGGGTATAGCCTACCTAGTCCAGTGCAAAGTGCAACCGCAACTATAACAGCTACTGGGACTGTAGGAGGCACAGTAACTGAAACCTTATCAATTAATGGTACGCAGGTGGACAGTGAAACTATTGGAAATACTGGTACTGTAACAGCAACCAACGGCAAAATTCTTACGAATGGCGCTACACAAGTGTCTAATATGACTGCTGCTGGCGTGATTACTGTTGGGTTAACCGATAGTTATGCAGAGAGCGCACCAGTTAGTATTAAAGCTGGCTCGTTGTCCGCAACAAACACCATAAACTTTGCTGCAACAGCCCAGAGTATCACAACTGTATCAATCAGTCCTGCAGCAGTGAGTACCTCTAATGGCTCTGCAACCGTAGTTACGATTACAGCCTTAGATACAAATGGTAATGCTGTCGCAAATGCGCCTGTAACCATATCGGGGGCAGCTTCTAATGACTTATGGATTACTGCTGTGAATGGTACACAGTTAACACAAGTTAGCGGTAGCAATACAATTATCACTCCAGTACCACTCTATACACCTGCTGGCACAGCTTATAGTAGTTATACATCAGTTGTGATACCAGGATTTAGTGCTACAGGACTTTCAACAACAGCTTGGGCAACTCCAACCGTTACAGCTACAACAAATAGTAGCGGCCAAATTATGT
>OMOF01000583.1 GCA_900290375.1 Candidatus Desulfosporosinus infrequens | reverse complement strand
TTCGGAGTATTTCCAGCGCGAAAGGCCGCTGCAATGGATCCCATTGATGCTTTAAGGTTCGAGTAAGAACACGGCTTAACTTTATTAATTTCAAGCAATCATTTTCGATAAACATTCACTAATTTATGGAATTAATATCCAACATACTACTAATAAATAACTCGCCACGATACCATGACTATATAAGTCGTGGTTCTCTTTTTGTTATAACGGTCTGTCTGAAAACAGTTGCTCTATAAGTTTTGGTCAATTTGACGCTGAAGCGTCTTTTTCTGTTCAATTCCGCTGAACATAGAGGGATTTGTCGATATACAGAGAATTATAAAATTAAGGTTATCTCGGCGGAGAAGCTACTTAACACTTGATAAGACACGCTGAAAGCTTGACTGAGAAGGGAGAATTGATGAAAGCAAGAAAACTCTATAGTTATATATTCGTATTTTTTGGATTGCTACTCGGATTTATTCTTTTCATGTTTGATAGATGGCTAGATGTTCGTAAGTACTCATTTAGAATTCCATGGTCACTCGTAATTTTAGCTTATATGATAGTTGGTGGTGTAATTGGTAATCTCCTAAGACATATATTTAATGATCAGTTGCAAAAGGAAGAAGCTATTAAAGAGGATCATAGGCGCTTACATGACTTACTTAACAGCCTTCCGGGCATAGTGATCGTGCTGGGGGAAAATTTTCGAGTACATTATGCGAATCGAAATTATATTATGGAATTCGGTGAGCGTGAAGGTAAATTCTGTTATAATATGGTTGGTCAAAAGAATCCCTGCGAAAACTGTGAGATAGAAGAGGTATTACGCAATGGTCTGCCTTTAAAAAGTGAGGAAGTATTTCTGAACAGTAAAATTTACGAGGTTATATTGCAGCCGTTTAGAGATGTCGATGGCTCAAAGCTCGTAATTAAGACTCTTTATGATATAACAGAACGAAAAAAGGCAGAGCAAGAATTATTACGTATGCAAGCCGAAATGGCACATCTTGAACGTCTAAATTTAGTAGGACAAATGGCGGCAGGGATAGCACATGAAATAAGGAATCCAATGACAACCGTACGAGGATATCTTCAGTTGCTAGGGGCCAAGCCAGAGTTTCAATCACACGGTTCCACGTTTGAACTCCTGATCAGTGAACTCGATCGGGCTAACTCGATTATTTCAGAGTTTTTATCAATTGCTAAAGACAGAGAAAGAGACATATATTGTCAAAATATTAATAGTGTTTTGCAGCATTTGTATCCCTTACTAGAAACTGATACTTACATTCAAAATAAAAAGATAGTGTTAGAAACTGAGGAAACGCCGGATATTCTTTTTGATGCCAAGGAAATTTCCCAATTGGTGCTCAACTTGTGCCGTAACGGTTTAGAGGCCATGCAAGTTGGTGGAACTCTAACTATTCGTACATATATCGAGGATGACCATGTGGTCCTTTCTGTAGAGGATGAGGGGGGTGGTATCCAATCAGAGTACTTAGATAAGTTGGGAATACCTTTCTTTACTACAAAGGAAAATGGTACTGGATTAGGACTATCCACTTGTTTCAGCATTGCAGATCGACATAACGCTACAATCGATTTAAAAAGTAGCTGCGACGGGACTGCATTTTTTGTGCGTTTCCCTTCTCTTATTGTGAATCAATAACCGTACTCGATTTACGGTGGTCTCAACATCTTTTATGACGGGTTAGGAGAAAAGTTAGACAGGAGGACAACAATGCGAGGTTCCTACTCAAATTTTCAGGAGTTACAGTTGAACGAGCAAGAAGGCCAAGATTATCAGATAAAAGTAAGTCGTAATTGGCATAAAGTCTTAATTATAGCCCCACATGGTGGGAAAATCGAATACTATACTTCTCAAATTGCAAAATGTATAGCAGAAGAGGATTTTGCCTGGTATTCATTTGAAGGCATAATCAACGGAGACAATAGAAGGCTTCACATTACTAGCCATAATTTTGATGAACCCACGGTACTTCAAGCCCTCCAGAAAGCGTATACAGTGGTGACAATTCACGGATTAAAAAATTCTATCGACGAATTCTTAATGATTGGTGGTTTGGATGCAACATTCGGTAATGAATTGCGAGTTGCTCTCCAATACCATGGTTTTATGGTGAAAGAAAGTGAGCAAGGATATCGCGGTGAAAGAGTAACAAATATATGTAACCGTGGATGTACAGGTAAGGGGATTCAATTGGAGATTAGTTTTGCTCTCAGAAAAAAAATCTTTCAAGATTTGGAATGCAGAACTAGGTTTATTGACACAATTAGATCACTAATTAAAACTCGGTATTCACATTCT
>OMOF01000290.1 GCA_900290375.1 Candidatus Desulfosporosinus infrequens | reverse complement strand
GTCTTTGAACAAGGGGATTTGATGGAGGTGTTCGAGGAAGTGGGTGGTTCGTCCCATTTGGTGGGGAACATTTATCGGGGTCGGGTGGAAAATGTTCTGCCTGGTATGCAGGCGGCTTTTGTGGATATTGGGCTGGACAAGAACGCGTTTCTGTATGTTGGTGATGCTGTGCCGACACGTTTTGAGGAGGATGAAAGAGTTTCACCCGCCGATTCTGTTCGGATCGAGCACGTCCTTAAACCTCGCCAGGAACTTTTAGTGCAGATTATTAAAGAACCAGTTGGCTCAAAGGGGGCGCGGATAAGTGTCAACTTGACTCTGCCGGGACGGTATGTCGTGCTGCTGCCTCAGGTGAGTTATATTGGTGTGTCTCGGAAGATTCAAGATAATGAGGAAAGGGCGCGGCTGCGAGATCTGGCGGATGCGGCCAAACCTGAGGGTATGGGAGTTATTATTCGTACCTTGGCGGAGGGGATTGATGGGGAAGAGATAGCGGAAGATATTGCTCAGCTGGTGGCAATGTGGCTGGCCCTGCAACCGAAGATTCCCCATGTTTCCGTGCCGGGTATCGTACATAAGGATGTGGATTTGGTCGCTCGGCTAGTCCGGGATTGGATTGATCAAGACGTGGGCAAAATCACCGTCGATCAGGATGAAGTAGCCAATATTTTGAGAAATGCCCTGCAAGCTATTGAACACCCAGCGGCTAAACACATCCATGTTGTCACATCGGAGGACCTCTTTGTCCGGTATGGCGTGGATGACGAAATTCGGAAAACCCTACGTCCGAGAGTTTGGCTGAAGAGCGGTGGCTATCTGGTGATCCAACAAACGGAAGCACGAATCTTGAAGCCGCGCGGGAGATTGCGCGTCAATTGCGCATGAGAAACCTGGGAGGCATTATTATCATCGATTTTATTGATATGACCGCTAAAGAAGATCAGCAGAAGGTGATTGATGTGTTGGAGATGGCCTGTGCCCGAGATAAGACAAAATCTCAGGTTTTAGGCTTGACCCAATTAGGCCTAGTAGAAATGACCCGGAAAAAAGTGGGTCAGACGTTGGCAGTGCGCTATTCCTCGCCTTGCCCGAGCTGCGATGGAAGCGGGAGGGTATAAAGTGAAGCTCTGCAGTGGAATTTAAGCTGCTCTTAAGAATTATTATAAAAATATCAAGTGATTCTGCTGCAGAAACCTCTTGTCATGCTATTAATATCACATTTTATTGTCATCCTGAGCGAAGCGAAGGATCTTAAGGCCCTAGATCCTTCGCTCTCGCTCAGGATGACACCAAAATAATTGCAGTGACTTGATAATTTATATCATTTTAGACTTTCTGTAGCAGAATCATCAAGTAAATAGGTGAAAAAAAGGATATTATTTGCAGGGATTTCCGTATGGATGGCGAATTAGAAACAGGAAATATTCGTGTCAAGGGTGGAACATAATCTTCGACAGTAAAAAGACATTATTACCGTTAACTAAATAAGAAGCGTTTAGACCCCCTAGGTACAGAGAAGTAGAAGGAGGAGGCCAAAGAATGAGTAGAAAAGTAAAACAAAAGCTCTTAAATGGTTGTATGGCAGCTGTCGTTGTGTTGTCTTCATCACTTGCTCCAGTAGTTGTCAAGGCAGCTACGACAGATGTGCCAAGTACCGTAACTCGGATCGGTGGGGCTGATCGGTACGAAACAGCCGCCTTGGTAGCCCAAAAAGGTTGGTCTGGAGGAAGTAATTCTGTCATCCTCTCCGCAGGAATGGATGACAACCTTGTAGACGCACTCGCGGCGGGTTCGTTAGCAGCTAAATTGAAGGCCCCAATTCTGTTGACGGATGATGGACAAGATATGAACTCCTTCGCTAAAGCCGAGTTACAGAGTCTCAAACCGCAAAAGGTGTATGTAACGAGTGGTACGGGTGTCATTAAGCAATCCGTAATTGATGAAATTACTGCCATGGGCATGACCACAGTTCAGCTTGGTGGGCAGGATCGCTACGAAACTTCGGTCAACATTGCTAAAGAATTAGCAAATCAAGGTGTCAATATTTCGAGGGTTATCTTGGTCTCGGGCTGGTCGAGCCCAGCGGATGCTTTGTCCGTTGCTCCTATTTCTGCGGCACAGGGAATACCAATCTTAACAACCCCCCTGGATCAGCTGCCTGCCTCGGTGGGGACCTACCTGGACGGTATCAAGGCGAACATCACAGATTCGTATGTGATTGGGGGAACGGGCGTGGTGTCGGATGACGTCAAAGCCCAATTACCAGGTAAGGTGAGCCGATTCGCTGGCCAAACGAGGTATGACACAAATGTGCAAGTCTTGAAAGGATTTGCCAAAGAATATAGAAATAACAAGGTCTATGTTGCTAACGGGGAAACCTTGGTGGACGCCATGGCTGGTGCACCTCTAGCTGCAGCCGACGGAGCCCCGCTGGTGCTCGTTAATCAACCCTTAGACGACACCACACGAGACTTTGTGAAATCGAATATGTCAACGCAAAACATGGTCGTTTTAGGCGGCGAAGCGGTTGTGCCTTCAGCAGAGATGAACACCTTGACCTCTGTCGTTTCCTATTCGGCCAACGGTACTACCCAAGGCTCAACGGTCAGTACTAACCCCTTGGAACTGACGGATAACGTCCAAGTCACAGGGGATAACGTAACCTTGGCCAATGCCAAAGCAGATTATAGCGTGTATGTTAAGGGTAATAACGTTACCTTAAGCAATCTAACTGTCAAAGGGACCGTCTTTGTAGATCCCGGTGACAAAGGAACTGCAACGTTAGACGGGGTAACCGCTGCTAGGATTGTGATCCTATCTGGGGCCTCGAACAGCATCATCCTGCACAACACCTCGGCAGATAACCTGACCGTGGATAGCGATAGTAGTAATGTGCATGTGGAGGCTACAGGAACTACAAATATCGGGAATGTAGTGGTTCGCTCCTTCGCGATCCTTGATGCTACTGGGGCTACCGTGGGTAACATCTTCATCGCGAGTGCGCCGGGGCAGACTCCAGTTGTAACGTTGCAAGGGACATATACCCAGCCTATTGTGGTATCTGGTCAGGCTACTTTGCAAACAGCTGCCAATGCTGTCATATCCTCCGTCGTGGTCAATACTCAAGATCCTACTCAAAAAGTTACTTTGGTGGGAAACTATAAGGATGTTGTAGTGCAATCTCAAGGGGAAGTGGACTTAGGAGCAAATACCACGGTGGCAACCATGGAGACCACCGTCAAATCCGCAGTTAATGTGGCGAGTGGTTCGAGCATTGGCACCTTAGATTCCGGCCTAACGGGTACCGTTGTTAGCGGCAGTGGCGGTTTGGTTAACGGCCAGCCGATGGGTACATTGCCATCTTCACCTGGTACAGATACTGGCACTGGAACTGGCACGGGAACCGGAACTGGAACTGGAACTGGAACCGGTACTGGAACTGGTACAGATACTGGCACTGGTAACGATAACGGTGGCCATGGTGGTTCTGCAGTGGCGACTAAAATCGCAACTTTCGACATCAATGGTCAACAGCTTGTCACCGTAAATGGAACTAGCGCCACGCTGGACCTCAGTTCAAGCCCGGATACGTTGAGGCTTTCGTCTATTCAAATTTCGGGTAATCCGGCTCAAGGTACTTTAAATCTAACGCAATTCACAGCTGACCAACTGTCCCAACCTATCGACAAGACATTTACTGTACCCTGCCTCATCACGGCGACGGATCTCCTGGGGAGCACAATTAAAAACGGCGACGTTAGCTTAGGTACTATGCGGACATTATTGGGGTCTTCCGTGACGTTAAACGGCACCCTCTCAAGTTCAGGATATTCAGATAGCAACGTTAGTCTGACTCTTATTCTTGGAGCTAAGAAATAACTACACTAAGCAGATGAACAGGGAAATGCTATGAGAAAAGGCCGTATTCCTACGGCCTTTTCTATGTCAAAACATAAATTTTACCTAAAGTGGCCAATCGCCAGGTTTGTTTGGAAGGGAAACCAAAAAATAACGCGAATAGATCATAGTCAAATCAAACAAATTTGGCTAGACTCAGGAGGGTGTAATGGAAGAGGAAATCGATTTACGGCAATATTTGGAGGTCTTACGAAAACGCTGGGTAATCGTTGTGATCCTACCGCTGATTGCGGCACTCACTAGCGGAGTGATTAGTTTCTTTATGCTAAAACCTGTTTACCAGGCTTCAACCACGCTGATCGTTGGCGAAAAGGCCTCAGATCCTGGTAAAATAGCAGATCAAATGCTCGATAACAATGTCCTGCTAGCCAACCAACAACTTGCTAAAACCTATGCGACGATCGCCCAGAG
>OMOF01000626.1 GCA_900290375.1 Candidatus Desulfosporosinus infrequens | reverse complement strand
TTCGCTCGTAAATGCGCTCTTTCCTGTTTTTGAATATCCCCGCATATTTGACCGTCTTTCAAACTCGGCCTGTACCGCAGCAAAATCCTCCTTATTAATAATCGCTGGGTGTGAGTTCTCCACGTAGTATTGCTGAACAATCCCGTTATTTTTCACCCGTTTCTTGGTCAAGAAATCGACGGTATGAGTCTTTTGAAGCAAAGCCTCTCCCATATATTTTTCGTTCTTTAATATTGACTTTACAGTGCTCGCCCACCATGTTGCCTTTCCAGCACCAGTAAGTATACCGTCATGTTCTAAGCCTTTTGCTATCTTCAAATCAGACTTACCTTCCATGAACTCTCTATAGATCCTTTTTATTACCTCAGCTTCCTCCAGTACAATTGCCAGTTCACCGTTTTCATCTTTCGTATAACCTAGAAATCTATTGTGGTTAACAATGACCTTCCCCTCTTGAAAACGGTAAGCAATCCCCATCCGAGTGATCTGCGAGATGTTTGAGCTCTCCTCCTGTGCCAAACTTCCGAGCAAAGTGATCAGGAACTCGCCCTTACTATCGAGCGTATTGACGTTCTCTTTTTCAAAAAATATAGCAATGTTTTTCTCCTTGAGTTGGCGTACATATTGCAAAGTATCGAGTGTATTCCTAGCAAACCGACTGATGGATTTGGTTATAACCATATCGATCTTGCCAGCCATACAATCTCCAATCATGCGGTTAAATTCAACCCGTTTCTTAGTGTTGGTGCCGCTGATACCCTCATCCGCAAAAATTCCGCCGTATTCCCAGTCAGGGTTTCGTTTTATATATTCTGTATAATGTGAAACCTGCGCCTCGTAGCTTGATAACTGCTCTTCGTTATCGGTGGAAACTCTGCAATACGCGCAAACCCTAAGTTTTGCTGTTGCCTCAAGCCCCTGTAATTCTTGCCGTGGTTTTGCTGGGATCACTGTTACATTTGCCATTTTCAAAAACCTCCCTAAAATAAATCACGGCCTCGTTTTAAGGTGTAATGCTCCTCAAAACGAAGGCCGTTTTTTAAATAAAACTCTAAAGTGGTGCGTTCCTTGACTACTATTTTTTCTACAATCGCGGTATATAAATCTTCGCCGAACTCCAAGAGTTTACCACCCTGGGAATCGAGAATGGCTTCAAGTTCAATGGTTCCAGCTATACAGGTGTCTCGCTTCGTGAGTTCTGCCATCCAAATGGACCGTTCTGTTTGAAGCTGGACCAACTTACACACCAGTTCCTCGTGTTCGGTTTTCAAAACGGCGTACCCTTTTCCTTCTATTAGAAAGAGCGCTCGTTCTTGCTGGATGAGACTTTCGATCTCCTCATCCAACTTCACGATGCGCTCTAGGTCAATCTCCGTAAATTTTTCTCTTTCCAACCTTCGTTTATAATCAACCAGCAACTTAACCCGATCCGAATATAGGCGGTTAAACACTCTTACAAATAGGCCTTTAATCGTCTCTTCTTTGATTCTGCCTACATCACATGAAATTTTTCTCCCTATTATATAGGTACTACAAACCCAGCAAACCGACTCAGCCACGTTCCCACAATTGTCTATATGCCGTTTATAGGTTTTGCGGCAATGGCCACATTCGATGGTGCTGGTGAAGGCGTATCGTTTCAAATATTTCTCTCGGTTGCCCTCTACGTTCCCTTTGGATCTAGCTCTCTCGACCATCAATTCCTGTGCCTTCTCGAAATCTACTCTTGATACAATGGCGGGGTGAGAGTCCTTGACATAGTACATAGGTACCTCGCCTCTATTTCGCTTCTTCTTGAAATCTTTAGTGATCGTTTTTTGTAGGAGCATATCGCCCACATACTTTTCATTTTTAATTATATCTCGGATGGCCGAACTGGCCCATTTGACGTTACCAGATATGTTTCTAATACCGTCAGCCTTTAGTCCTTTGGCTATCAGCGAAATACCCAGTCCAGAAAGGTAATGCTTAAATATACGTCTCACGATGGCGGCTTGTTCTTCATTGATAATCAGGTTGCCGTTTCGATCCTTGTCATACCCCAAAAACCGCTTAGTATTGATCATGACCTTACCCTGCTTGAATCGGCGTTGGTAGGCCCAGTGCATGTTTTGAGATATGGAGTTTAACTCTTCCTCGGCAACTGAGCTCAAAATAGAGAGCATTAATTCGCTTTCGGCGTTTAAGGTGTTTATGTTTTCCTTCTCAAAGTAAATACCTACGCCGATCGATTTAAGTTGACGCACTGTTTCCAAACAATCGGCGGTGTTCCGAGCAAAGCGACTGATGGACTTGGTGATGATAAGGTCAAATTTCTTATTCTCGGCATCTTTGACCATCCGTTGGAAGCCTGGTCGTTTTGCCGCTTTTTTGCCTGATAGGGCCTCATCTGCGTAAATTCCGGCAAAATTCCAATTTTGATTGTTCTTTATATAGGAAGTGTAATGCTCCACTTGAGCCGTGAAGCTGTTTTTCTGTTCTGCTTGGTCAGTGGAAACCCTAACGTAAGCACAAACTTTAAGTTTCTTTTCTTCAAAAACCGCTGCTTCAATTGTTCGTATTTTTTTCATGTGGCTCCTTTCCGTCACTGTCGTGTAAAAGAAGTATGCTGGAACATATTACTAATAAAAAACATTCGTACACCCGACGGATTGTCTGGGTGTACGAATGATAGCTCTCTGTGGGCTGATTAGCAAGTCAATTGTTTTAGTAATAAATCAAATAATTGAAATTACCTTATACTCGACAATGTTAATTAGGAGCAACTGTAGAAGTAATTGCTGAAATTGCGCTTTCGATAGCGTCCTCTTGTGCCTGAGTAATTGTACCTGCAGCTACTAGTCCATC
>OMOF01000582.1 GCA_900290375.1 Candidatus Desulfosporosinus infrequens | reverse complement strand
ATTCCACTTTAATCCATCCGGGCTCACTAAAAGGCTCGGATTTTCAAAGGAACTATTGAAGTTGGGATAAGGGGTTAGTGCCATCCAATAACGAAATCCTCCCCAAGTATCAATACCATATTCTGTTTTAAAATCGATTACACTCGGATGAACTGTTTGATTGGAACGGTCATAGGTTGGGGTCTCTAAGTGAATTAATGAATTAGCGAAGGGTTTATTAATGCTGAGATGAAGCGGTTGGGGAGGTTTGACTTCGTCTGCGATGACTAAAGCTGGTTGATGACTTACTATCTTTTCGCTATTTGTTAATGTGGGAAAACCAAAAAAGAAAAGGCCTGCCGCTGTCCCGATAAATGTTTTTAGGAAAATTTTCCTTGTTATTGAATTAGTTGAACCTGGGTCCGAATTGGTCATTTCTAACACCTTTGAATTGCCTTCAGATGAAGCGAGCATTTTTTCGCTCAACATCTTTTTGTGCCTCCCAACAAATACTACCCCTATGTTGCATACCTTCCGACCACACCACAGCGGCAAAACTTAACTCCGGTAGTTCCACGTTCGTTAGTATATCATTGTGATGGATTAGGAGGCATATGGAATACTACTTACCGCCTAAGTCAGAGGCCCTTGCCATGGAGGGGCGAACAAACCCTTGTAGCGGGAATCTTGCCGCAATACCCCTCGCCAACACCCCTGCACGTTTGACTAAATATTACACCAGCTGAAGCTATTCCCTGATNNTCACTTGGCCGTTATATCATTCGAGTTTAAGTATGCCTAGAATAGTTCTAGTTTTGAATTTTCCTCCCGAATTGAACTCTTGTTATCCCGTTTAAATAAATCTGTCTATCTCTCATAAACCCATTTCTATTGCGGGACGGTTTCTGCATCTGTTCCGATAATTAGGCTATACGAAATCAAAGAAGCGAATACCCAACGCCTTGAGTATTCGCTTTAACGCGAAGTCATAACGATTGTTATTGGTTTACCTTTCGGTTCTCGTTCATTGGCTCCTATGTGTAAAGGCTCCAGCCCTACACCAGCCAGAATTGTTTCAATGATACATTTTTCTTGAGCAGTCATACTTCCCTTTTCTCCACCTCCGTTTTGTCCATTTTATTCAATAAACATCCCTGCGGTTACAATAAATATAACACAAATATAAGAAGCAAATTAGTGGTAAATGTTATGATAAAGTTAAAGTATTGTTATGATTGTAAAATATTTGTAGGCAATTTTCTATTTC
>OMOF01000765.1 GCA_900290375.1 Candidatus Desulfosporosinus infrequens | reverse complement strand
GACATTCAAGTGGATTGATCCAATTCACGAAATCGTCAACTGTTGCCTTAATTCTCTTAAAAGCGACCTCCAAATCACCCATAAACCTCTGACTGACCATGCCTCCAGAGACCTTGCCCTGCTTGAGAAGATTACATCTGAAAATAGAGTATTAAGTTCAAGATTACATATGATGTACGCCAAGGAACTATTTATTGCTGGCACCGCAGAAAATTATTATCAAGCCTTTACTTACTTCAACAACTCTTTAACAAATGCTAATCTGACGGCAAATGATCTCAGGCTATCACATTGTGTTTTGGCTAAATACTATAACCTAACATCGGATACTTATAACTTATTTAAAATAGCAACCAAAAATATCCAAGGAGTTGCCAGTGCCGAAATCTGCTGTGAATTAGGTGATTACTATATGAAGGCGAATGATTACGACGAGGCGATATACTGGTATTATATGGCCGCCAATACAGCAAGTGCGGACTTAAATATCAACTGTGTTCAGTTTATACCCAATCTGCAATTGAGTTATTGTTTCCTTAAATTAGGGAACATGTCGGAAGCAGCAAATTATAATAATCTGGCCGGAATCTACAAGCCTACGGATCCGGCAGTTATAGCCAATAGGGATTTATTTAACCAGAGCTAATTTAACGTCATATGTAGCATGTATCCACTCTATAAAGGTTTCATCATAATCACTAAATTCAGGGCAATTACTAGCCTCATTGAATGCTTCCTCTGGACTTAATTGATTTAATTGCTCGTCCATACTCGCATCAAATTCATTGAGATTTTTACGTTGTCTTAAGAACCTCATAATTCTTTCAGGATAGGCATTAGGATTATTTTCCATCCTTTTCTCATATTCCTTAAATCGATTAAGAACTTCAGCTATTTTAAGCGGATTGTTTAACTCAGCATCGTTCAATTTATCAAACATTATACGTGTCAATGGAGTATAACCCAACCCATTTTGATCGCAGATATCCATTATTACTTTAAATTTAATGGTTGCCATATTATATGCACCTCGGCTTTTTGTAATTTCTATGAAAGTAAATTTTGCCAAAGATAAGCCACGTCTTCAATAATTGCCTCATATGAGATACTATAAAATACGATTACCTATTATTTTATAGGGAATCGTATATTTCTTAGAAGCTGAACAGAATCTTGTATTTGCGCTTCTTTTACTGCTTCTTGATTTTGCCTCTGTATATCATCAAAAACCTCATTGCGCAAGATTTTAAGACCTTTTGGCGCATCAATACCTATCCGAACGATATCTCCAGATATTGAAACAATGGTTAGCTCAATATCATCGCCAATTTTAATACGCTCATTGACCTTACGTGCCAGAACAAGCATTTACTCCACAACCCCTTCCAGAAAAGAACGCTTATTCTCTTGTGCAAACAAGGGAGTTCTTGACATATACTTGTCGTCATTTAGGATCACTTGCATGCCAATCCCTTCAGGAAGATTAAAGAGAAGGGGAGCACGAAGATTAGCAGTCGTCTTAGTTGGATCATTATGGTTTAAGGTCAGAATCAGCCATACATCGACAAGTTTTTTGGCACCTGCATCTAAGTTTAAGTTTTTAATGCTTTCGTCGGATACTTCTATATTCTCTAAATACTCCGGAAAAGAAAGCTGAGGATACAAGAGAATAAACCGAATATTAGCCTCTTCCTGTGAAATAAGTTGTGCTACGGGAGAGTTTTCTTCCGGAATAAACATAAAGTCGCGATAGGTTTCAAATCCAGGAATCCCTAGTGGAAAAGTAATGATACGTTTCTCAGTGAGCATTTTTTTCAACTCCTTTTAATACGTATTCCTAAACTATCAGCTTTCTGTGTCAACTAGTGAACCTACCGCTTGGATTAGAATACTTGGTTCTTGCTCAAAATAAGCCTGCACAGAACCAGCTTGAAATTGAACTTGGACATTCCCTAAGCTCGTATTTGTTTGTACATTATTAACACTAACCTGGATAGTTACTGGGTTGTCTTGGACTGATACTTTAATTGCTGGAACACTGACAAGCTCTAACATCTTAGCTTTAGGTTCTAAATGTTGAGTTACTATTTTAGCTACCGATATTTTTTTCGAAATATCTCCCAGCTGGTAGCCTTGCCTAACGATTCGATCAATTCCAGCATTTGAGGTTTCTAAAGCATTTTGATTAAATGTTTGTTGTTGTGCAGCGATACTACAATAACCAATCGTTTCCAGGACTGATGACCTATCGATCTCCAAAGTAGCTGCCGGTTGGTTGATAACCATTGTTGCGGGCGGTTGTTGGATGGTCAGGTTTGCTGGAGAGGTCGTCATATCAAACTGAAAAGGAGTGATTTTTAAGCCCAACTTGGCAAATTTTTGATGCACTTGAAGATCAATCATTTTATAAACACCTCAAGAGAAGCTTGCGCATATTTATTTCAGATAATCTATCAAGGAAGGCTGAATAATCTTCGCGCCTACCGCTAGTGCCGCATTGTAGGTATTTTGTTCATATGTAAAATCAGTAATGGTTTTTGCCATGTCTATGCCTTGAGTGTCGGAAAGATTTTGCTGAAGATTAGTTGATGATGCAGATAATTGATTGCTGATTGCCGTAATACGATTAGTACGTGCGCCTAAATCAGCAGCTTGGCTGGTAACATTAGCAATATTTGTATCGAGGTTTGTGATTGCAGTGCTAATCCCATCAGTATCACCATTAGTTAGTGCTGTGCTTAAACTTGTTAGGGTAGCCATTATTCCTGTGTCATTATCTCCATATAAAGCTGTGCCATCGACAGCTATATTTATTGATATATTATTCCCTACTGCAAAGTTGACAGGAGCTTCGTTGGCTTGTGACAAACTTCCGTCAGTTGGTAATAAGGGCTGATTAGCTGCAGTGCCCGAAAAAATATAGTTTGATCCAACTTGGGTATTCGCCAAAGTTTGCATCTGACTAGCAATTTGATTAACTTGATCGGCTAGATCCGCTTGATCGGAGGTTGTTAAGGTTCCGTTAGCCCCCTGTACTGCGAGAGTTCTCGCACTTTGCAACGAAGAAATCATGTCGTTCATAGTAGATGATGTAGTATTCATATAATTTAAAGCACTACTGGTATTACTTTGCCACTGAGTGATAGAAGCCATAGTACTATTTAAGCGTATGATATTTTGAGCTGCGACAGGATCATCCGACGGATTTATAACTCTATTACCAGTCGATAGTTGATTTTGTAGTTGTTGCAGTCTACTTTGGGAAGC
>OMOF01000798.1 GCA_900290375.1 Candidatus Desulfosporosinus infrequens | reverse complement strand
AATAGTGAAATACTAAGAATGAGTGAGATAACGGGAGATAATCTTAATTCATAGAGGGAGGATATAGTGTAGCAAATTTATATGTAATAGAGGTGGTTGTATGTTTAAAAAACTCGTGTTGGAAAAAGAGTTATTAAAAAAAGTATATTTATTTTTTTCCGTTACAGCAGTTATTTTTGGAGTTTTTGCATTCTTTAATTATGGATACTGGTTGGTTCTTACGCAAGGAAGTCTAAGTTTAATGATGCTGTGTGAGGGTATGGATACTATTCTACTGAAAAAGCAAAAATTCCTAGGGTATCTAATTCTTGGATTATCAGCCTTTTTATTTTTTGTTATGATTAATGGGGTCTTTGGTCCTATCCGACTAAAGAGCTTCCGTTGATTCCTTCATTTATTGTTTGGGACATATGCGTTATGCCTATGTCCGCCATTTTTACCATCCAGTTCAAGCCGAAGATGAATCAACTAATTAAGGCGGTTAGATTAGGAATAGCAGGGGCATACATTATACGGCCAATTGCCACTTTTTTTGGCTTTTAGGGGTAGGTAATAGAAAGAGAGGGATTTGTATATGAAAAAATTCGGATACTATATTATTTACGTTGTTGTCCTAGTTTTACTTTTGTACTTTGGTTCACAGATTTACCAACACTTACGTGTATTAGCAGGTAGGACGTATCAACCTTTTCCAGAAGTTGCGTTTTTAAGCTTCTTTCCAATCTTCATTGGATTATTTCTAGCGTTACCAAATTTACTTTCAAAAGCTAAAGAGCAAGGAAGTTGGACAATTAACTGGATTAAACTAATTACTATTGGGACTGTAAGTCTGTTTTTGGCGTTGGCACCAATTTTAATTTTCTTTTCACCTATTGGACAACATGCACCTCGGTTCGTATTATGGGTGTACCAATTTAATCAAGCAGTTACCATTTCTGGAGTTGTATTTGGGTATCTATTACTTTCAGCACCACAAAAATCAACTGAAGATAAGAATAGCCAAAGGGTATAATGCTTACCTATGATATGAAACCACTATTTAGAATACACCACAGATTATTACGCATTATTCTTATGATGCGTCGTATTGGCAGTAATGCCAACTTCCCATAATTCTTACAATGCCCTGGTATGAGAGAGCTGTCATTTTAAATAAGTCAGTTCTTTTCATATTCTTAATTGTGAAATTCAGGTAGCAAAAAAAAGTGTATTATCCAATATTGCCGAATGAATAAAATGTAGGAAGACGTTTGTGGAGGTTATACAGAATGGGTGGAATGATTTTCTTAGAATGTCTAATAATTTTTATTTCAGGGTATCTATCGAAAAATAGATTAAGTATTTTAGTTTATGTATTGATGCTTACAATTCTACCACTTATAAGTATTGGCATTATGATTGCCGAATTTAGTAACACGCATGATTTTTTTGGCTACTTAAGTGTTATAGTCTTAGCAGAGGCATCATTTTTAAGCGTTTGGGTTTTTCCGGCTATGAATGGCGAGCCCAAAAAAGTTGAAGCATCCATGTACATAGTGATCGGAATTATATTATTAATTTCTATGACTCTTTTTGCATTAGTGGAGGTATTACCGAACGACATAATTGAGTCTATCCTTAGACCGTTAATTTTAAAAGGCAATACATATGATATTTGGAGCAGAGTATCATATCAATTGGCACACTTTGTTGTTATGGTGGGATGTTTTCCCTATGTCGCGTCGTTTATTATTAGTAAAACAATATTGAAGTTTAAGAGCTATCAAAATCAATAAAAAATAGGTTGCGACTCGACAGAAGACAGTATATACTCGACTGTGCCACTAAAGGTATTTGCCAATATATTCCTTCAGCTCTAATACAGTATTGAATTTTAAGGAAGTAGCTATTATTTTAGCGGTACCTGTGGCTACAGGATCTTTATCTTTGTGGTAGTCAAACTTACAATTACGCCAAATACCGTCTCTGCCTATTCCCAGATATATAGTTGAGCTCTTTTCTGGTTTCATATTGAAATGTGAAAGAA
>OMOF01000609.1 GCA_900290375.1 Candidatus Desulfosporosinus infrequens | reverse complement strand
AAGATACCCTTACACAGAAAAATTAAAATAAGTTAAAACTAAAAGGGCAACCCAATCGGTAGTTCCGACTCGGCTGCCCTTTCCCTTCAATTCACTAACTGCGATGGTTTTTCTCCTACAAAAAACATGGCTAGCGCCCAGCGCTGGCCATGACTCGAACAGGACGTTCGAGGTAAGTGCATCGTTATAGAGGATAAAGGCACACCTTATTGTGCCCCTAATTACCCCTTGTTATTACCTTGAAAGGTTTTCATGAACTCGACCAAGGCTGTGCAGCCTTCTAGGCTCATAGCATTGTAGATGGAGGCCCGCAGGCCACCCACTGAACGGTGCCCTTTCAAGCCAATCAAACCCTGTTTTGTGGCCTCTACCACAAAAGCCTTCTCTAGCTCCTCGTTCGGCAGACGGAACGTGATATTCATCAATGAGCGACTATCTGGAACAGCATGGCCTCGATAATAGCCCCCGCTGTTATCAATGGCATTGTAAATTAAGGCCGCTTTCTCAGCGTTGCGTTTTTCCGCAGCAACCAGCCCACCATTATTTTTAAGCCAGCGCAGAACTAGATTCACCATATACACGGAAAAGGTGGGTGGAGTATTATACATGGAATCGTTTTTAGCGTGAATATCATAGCGTAACATTGTGGGAATGTTGGAAGGGATACCCTCCAATAAGTCCTTACGTATAATGACTACGGTCACCCCGGCTGGACCCAAGTTCTTTTGGGATCCGGCATAAATTAATGCAAACTTAGAAACATCGAAACGGCGTGACATGATATCGCTGGACATGTCAGCAACCAGTGAAACGTCCCCTAAGTCCGGGAAGGACTGCCATTGAGTACCAAAGATTGTGTTATTAGAGCAAAGATGAACATAGGCAGGACCGTCACTCACCTTGATTTCATCAACTCTTGGAATGCGGTTGAAGTTTTCATCCTTAGTACTAGCAATCACATTGGTTTTAACAAACTTCGACGCTTCCTTATAAGCTTTTTCCGCCCATGCTCCCGTGAGAATATAGTCAGCGTGACGCTCAGCCGAGACCAAATTCATGGGCACTGCGGCAAACTGGGTGCTCGCTCCACCTTGGAGGAACAATACCCGATAGTTTTCCGGCACGTCCAGCAATTCCTTGACCAGAGCTTCCGCCTCCGAATTGATGGCCTCATAATCTTTAGAACGGTGGCTATTTTCCATAATTGACATGCCCGTGCCTTTAAAATTAAGCAGTTCGCTCTGAGCTTCTTCTAAAACCACAAGCGGAAGTGTGGCTGGACCTGCATTAAAGTTGAAAATTCTTTCCATCATTTGTCAATCCTCCAAAGTTTGAATTTTATTGCACAACCTTATTTGACATTATATCCTCTACAAGTCGCTGTAGCAATATTAATATACAATCATTTCAATTGAAAGTGTCAGCTAACCCCTTTGTTTTCGCCTTATGAATTAAATCTATATCCCGTCCCCCATAATGTTTCGATATATTCAGGGTTCGATGGATCTCTTTCAATCTTTTTTCTTATCTTTTGGACATGAACAGGCACGGTTGCAGTATCTCCAAGATATTCGTTCCCCCATAAAGTCTCGAAAATATGTTCTTTACTAAAAACGATGTTTGGATTGGTAGCAAAAAACACTAGCAACCCATATTCCGTTGTTGTCATTTGAACTTCTTTCCCATTAACAAAGACCTTATGAGCTGCTGTATTTATTTCCAATCCTCTATGATTAATAACTTCAGTAGCTACTATCTTGCCCTTGAGCCGTTCATATCTTGTAATATGAGATTTAACCCTTGCTACTAACTCTGCAGGACTAAAAGGTTTAGTCAAGTAATCATCGGCACCAAGGCCCAAGCCCCTAATTTTATCGATATCTTCATTTTTGGCGGATACTATAATCACTGGAATCTCGAATTTAGCGCGAATTTCTTTGGTGATCAGATATCCGTCTTTGCCAGGCAACATCAAATCCACAATAATAACATTATATAAACCTGATAGAGCTTTCTTCAAACCCTGTATCCCATCTTGGACTATATCCGCTTCATATCCATTTAACTGGAGATAATCCTTTTCTAATTCAGCAATATTAAGATCATCTTCAATAATTAAAATTCGTTGCATGTATAGCCTCTTTCCTAATTATTTTATAACTGGAAGCGTAATTGTAAAACGAGAGCCTTCATTTTCAGTACTTGTGACCTCAATTGATCCTCCATGGGCTTGCACGAGTTCTTTAGCTATAGCCAGCCCAAGTCCAGTACTCATCAAATCCTTTGTGCGCTCGTTATCAATTCGGTAAAATCTATCAAAAATATAAGGGAGTTTATCTTTAGGGATTCCTGGCCCATTGTCTTCGATATAAATACCTATAAGATCATCTTGTCGATCCATTTCAACTTTGATGGTCAAATCCTGATTAGATCCATATTTGACAGCATTACCGATGATATTTTTAAAGGCCTGATATATCCTTTTCCTGTCGACACGAATCAGGCAATCTCCTTCCATCTTATTAAAATATTGAAACTTAATCATCCTTTCTTCAAGTTCAAACTTGAATTCTTCCATTAAGTCAGCCATAAAAGATCGGATTGGAATGTTCTCAAAATCAAACTCCAGTTTTTGTAGATCCAACTTGGAAAACAAGAAAAGATCGTCTATTAATTTATCGACATAAACTGTATTTTGATAAATCGTGCGAAGATATTTATCAACTTTCTCTGGTGAGATAACTACTCCGTCCAATATTGCTTCAATATACCCCTGAACGGAGGAGATAGGTGTCTTAAGATCATGAGAAATATTTGCAATGAGCGTCTTTCTATTCTCTTCATATTCTGATTTTAATTTCTCACTTGCTTGCAATTTTTGGGCCATTTCGTTGAAAGAATCCACCAATAATCCAATAAAACCTAAAGCGCACGTTCCCTCGCTCTCGATCTGTACATTATAATTTCCCCGAGCAATCTCTTCCAGTCCATTTTTAAACATATGAAGGGGTTTAAAGACTCTTCTCTCGAGGCGCCGAAGAAAAATAAATTGCACAAGTTCCTTAATGATTATAAATACTGCAAAAAAAAGGCCGATTGACCTGATACCTACCCATCTAAACAGTAAGTAGAGAATGATTAAGTTAAATATAATACTAAGCGGGCGAAAAACCCGCAAGGATCTATGATATTGATTGAATTCCCGATGTTTCCTCTGGAATTCCTGCTGCCGGAATAATTCTCGTTGCTGCTTATGGAATTCTTGATGCCGCCTCTGGAATTCCTGCTGGCTCCTCTGGTGAACAGCCTTATGTTTTTCTAATTTTGTTGATATACGTTTAACCATGCTTTTAAACACGCAGATCACCCGAATTTCTTCCTTTTTGTTCGTGTTCATTATACTGAGAATAAGGGCGCAAAACAATTCAATTGTCTTGCGCCCTCGAATTGAAAAGGAATCTGGCTT
>OMOF01000524.1 GCA_900290375.1 Candidatus Desulfosporosinus infrequens | reverse complement strand
GTTTGTGCTTCGTTTGGACTTTTGGCTGAAGAACAGTTCAAAAGATTGAAAGAGGCGGGCGTAAGCAGGGTGCATAACAACTTGGAAACCTCCAGAAGAAACTTTCCCAATGTTTGTACTACCCATTCTTACGATGAAAAGATCGAGACGATAAAGGCTGCTAAAAGGGCAGGGCTTAATGTCTGCAGTGGAGGAATTATGGGACTTGGTGAGACCATGGAAGACAGAATTGACATGGTGCTTACCATTCGAGAATTAGGTATCCATTCGATTCCTGTGAATATGCTGAATCCTATTCCAGGGACGCCTTACGAAAATATTAAGAAACTTACGAATGAGGATATGTGCAGAATTGTAGCGGTATTTCGTTTCTTGGTGCCGAAGGCCTCCATTCGGCTGGCGGGTGGCAGAGGATTATTACCGGATAAGGGATTAAAATGTTTTCAGTCAGGTGCCAACGCAGCTATTTCAGGAGATATGCTTACTACATCGGGAATCACAATTGAACAAGATCTACAACTGTTAAATGAATTAGGTTATAAGGCTGCGTTGTGGAATGAGTAAAGGAATTTTTATTACAGCAACAGGAACGGATGTCGGTAAAACTTTTGTGACAGGATTAATTGTGAAAAAACTACGTGAGGCTGGATACAAGGCAGGTTATTATAAAGCTGCCATAAGCGGAGCAGAAGTAACAGAGAATGGCTTAATTCCAGGTGATGCCGACTATGTTAATCAGGTAGCAAATCTCGGAGAAACGATGGAAAACCTTGTGTCGTATGTTTATGAGCAGGCGGTTTCTCCACATCTGGCAGCTAGGCTGGAAGGCAATCCTGTGGAAATGGATGTGGTAAAGGCTGCCTACAAGAAAGCAGTCGCCAAATATGACTATGTAACGGTGGAAGGCAGCGGAGGAATCTTATGTCCTATTCGTTATGACCATATAAAGATTATGCTTGAGGATATTATTAAGGAGTTAGCTTTAAGTACTGTGCTTATTGCAGATGCAGGGTTAGGAACGATAAATGCAGCAGTTTTAACGGTTGAATATCTGAGGCAGAAAGGCATTCCCATCAAGGGGATTATATTCAATCATTATCATGAAGGCAATGTTATGGAAGAAGATAATAAAAAGATGGTAGAAATCATGACCGGTCTGCCTGTAATAGCTTTCGTAAAGGATAATGATCTAGAACTTAACCTGGATGCAGACAAACTCGCTGCTTTATACGATTAATAACCTTGACGATAAACTGTAAGTTGAAAGAAGAAAACTGTTATAAGAAAGAAGAACAAGGGAAGAAGGATAAAGATGAATTTAGTAGAAAAGGACTTAAAGTATATCTGGCACCCCTGTTCACAGATGAAAGATTATGAAGAACTAAAGCCGATTATTATCGATCATGGCCAAGGAGTCTTTTTATACGATAAAGAAGGTAAGGAATACATTGATATTGTAAGTTCCTGGTGGTGTAATCTTTTAGGACATTGTAATCCAAAGATTAATCAAGCCATCAAGCTGCAACTGGATAAGCTGGAGCACGTTATCTTCGCCAACTTCTCGCATGAGCCGGCCATTGCTCTTTGCGAACAGTTAATGGAGATTATACCCCAAGGACTTACCAAATTTAATTTTTCGGACAATGGTTCTGCCTCGGTAGAATGTGCCTTAAAGATGAGTTTTCAATATCAGTATCAGACAGGCCACGCCAAGAGAACCAAATTTATGTGTCTGACAGAAGGGTATCATGGAGAAACCATTGGAGCCTTGTCAGTTGGAAGCATGGATTTGTATGCCAAAATCTATAAGCCTATGTTAATGGATACCATTCCTGTGCAAGCACCTGACTGCTATCGATGTCCTTATGGAGAATGCCGAAGCGATTGTGATGCCGAATGTTTTGAACATGCCGAAAAGGCCTTTGCTGAGCAGGCCGACGAAGTCTGTGCGATAATAGTAGAGCCGTTGCTTCAAGGAGGTGCAGGTATGCGAATCTATCCTGCAATCTATTTAAAAAAGCTTCGTAAATTATGTGATAAGTACCAGGTGATTTTAATTGCTGATGAAATCGCCACTGGTTTCGGTAGAACCGGAAAAATGTTTGCTTTTGATTATGCGGGGGTAAGCCCTGACATCATGTGCGTTTCCAAAGGCCTGACAGGCGGTTACATGCCAATGGCTATAACGATAACGACTGATCAAATTTACGATGCATTTTACGCTGATTATAGTGAAGGAAAAGCCTTCATGCATAGCCATACCTACAGCGGAAATCCTTTGGGATGTTCAGCAGCCTTAGCTGTTCAGGAACTCTTAAGAGAAGATCACATTTTGGAGAAAGCCGCAGTAAGAGCTGAATATCTTCATAATAAATTAAATGAAACCTTATTAGATCATCCCCATATTGGTGAAATCAGACATATTGGCTTGGTGAACGCTATGGAATTAGTAAGCAATAAGCATACAAAGGAAGACTATGATTCTAAACTTCGCATGGGTTATCAGATTTACAAAAACGCTTTGGAGAAAGGTCTGATCTTAAGGCCGCTTGGAAACGTGTTATACTTTAATCCGCCTTTGATTATTAATGAAGAAGAGATAGATAAAGCGGTATCAATATGTGCTGAGTCAATTAAAGAAGTTATTGGCTGAGAATTGCAAGGCCAGGCAAGAATGCTAATCTTATCATCAAAGACTTTCTTCTGAAAAATTTACCTTTTCAGAGGAAGGCCTTTGATGATAAGATTAGACAAGACATGATGTAAACTAAGTCGTGTCTATTTTGACAAAAAAATTTTTAGGAAAGACTGACGAAATACATGAAACGAATAAGCGAAATTTTTAGTGATTATGAAGCAGAGGGTAACATCAATGCTGCTATAGTACAAACAGTGGTCTTAACTAAACGTACGAAAATCCTGGAGATGGAAATCAGCTCGGATAAATATATTGAAACAAGAGAAATTGAATCCCTTAATCAGTTTATAAGAAAACGATTAGCTGTAAACGATTTAATCATCACGGTAGTTTACACAGAGGGAACCCATAGAAAACCCTTAGAAGAGGAATTCAAAAATATTTTGTCAATGATAGCTGACAAACATCCGGTCTTAAATAGCGCTCTTAAAAATTGCGACTATGAAATAGCTCAAAATCATTCAATTAAATTTACGTTTAAGACGGCAGTTTCCTACTTATTAAAAGCGAGGGGTTACGATAAAAAAATCCAAGAGACCATAAAAAACCTCTATGATGCCACCTATCAAATTAATTTTGTAGATAATGTTAATGTAAGCAGTGAAGAATTAAAAAGACTGCAAGAAGCTACCCAAGAAACGGAGATTCTACTTCTGCAAAAGGAAGCGGCTGCCACGCCAAGCCATTATGGCTCTGAATTAGCTAAGGAAGCCGCGCCGATAAAGCCAGAAACAAAAGGAGAAACCGACGGGAAAAAAGGTGATCCTGCCTTGATCTTAGGCAGAAACGCAACTATCAAGGACAAGGTCATTAAAATTACGGACATTACGCCGGATGAGGGTAGGATAGCTATCCAGGGTGAACTATCCAATATTGAAGCCAAGGAATTAAGAAGCGGCAAGACCTTAATTTCCTTTGATTTATATGACGGCTCAAGTTCTATGACCTGTAAGGCGTTCCTTAAGCTTGGTGAAGATGGTGAGATAGTATCCCGGCTGAAAAAGGCTAAGGCTGTTAAGCTTGCTGGAAATGCAGGCTTTAGCCAGTTTTCTGGGGAAATTGAGCTTATTGCCAATACCATCGTAGAAACAGCAGGCATGAAGAAGGCTCAACGGCAGGATAGGGCAGAGGAGAAGCGGATCGAGCTGCACATGCATACGCAAATGAGTCAGATGGATGCCATGACCAGTGCGACTGACCTGATTAAAAGAGCTATGAGCTGGGGTATGAAATCCATTGCCATTACGGATCATGGCGTAGTACAGTCTTTTCCCGAGGCCCATAAGCTCTTGGGACGAGATAATCCGAACATGAAGGTTATCTATGGAGTCGAAGCCTATTTGGCACCGGATAAAAAGTCCTCGGTTACCAACGCCCAGGGCCAGAGTATAGATACCACTTATTGTGTGTTGGACTTGGAAACCACCGGCTTCTCAGCTGTAACCGAAAAAATCACAGAAATAGGAATTATGAAACTCAAAGATGGCAAGGTCATCGACCAGTTCAGCTGCTTTGTTAATCCGAAAAAGCCGATTCCAGCTAGGGTTGTAGAGGTTACCAACATAACCGATGAGATGGTAAAGGATGCCGAAACCATAGACCAGGTTTTTCCTAAACTGCTGGATTTTATCGAGGGAAGCGTTTTGGTGGCCCATAATGCCGAATTTGATATGGGTTTCTTAAAGCATAATGCCAAGGTTTTAGGTTATGACTTTGTTTACACCTATTTAGACACCTTGTCCTTGGCTAAGGAGCTTTTTCCGGATTACAAAACCTATAAATTAGGAAGAATCGCTAAGAACTTAGGCTTCAAGGTGGAGGTAGCTCACAGGGC
>OMOF01000027.1 GCA_900290375.1 Candidatus Desulfosporosinus infrequens | reverse complement strand
CGCTAATCCAGTGACAACGCCCGGCGGATTAATTTCTTGAGCCATGTCATGCCTGGACATTTTTCTGCCCAGAATCTCCTCCAAGGCATCCACTTCAACAATATAAGGTTTTACAACGGTTCCCAGTACAATCTTTTCCACGACACTTCTGGCAATGGCGGCCAATCGTTTTTTCAGTCCCCTGACCCCTGCCTCCATGGTGTAGTCTGAAATGATGTTCTTTAAGGTTTCATCACTGATTTGAACATCTGCCTCCGTTAAGCCATGTTCTTCTAATGCTTCCTTAACTAAATGATTTTTACCAATGTGAAACTTTTCGTTTGTTGTATAGCTGGAAAGCTGGATGACTTCCATGCGGTCCAGCAAGGGACCAGGAATGTTTTCAAGTGAGTTTGCTGTTGCAATAAAAAATACGTTAGACAAATCGTAAGGCAAATCCAAATAATGGTCTGTAAAGGTATTGTTTTGTTCAGGGTCCAACACCTCGAGTAACGCGCTTGCTGGATCCCCGTTATAACCGGTCATCAATTTATCCACTTCGTCTAAGACCATAACCGGATTCATGACACCAGCCTTTTTGATGCTTTGCAGGATGCGACCGGGCATTGCACCTACATAGGTTCTGCGGTGCCCACGGATTTCAGCTTCGTCACGAATACCACCCAGACTGAGTCTAGTATATTTTCTCCCCAATGCTTCCGCGATGCTCTTGCCCAAGCTTGTTTTTCCTGTTCCTGGTGGACCCACAAGCAAAAGGATAGAACCCTGTTTATCTTTTTTCAATTGCATGACCGCCAGATGCTGGATGATACGGTCCTTTACTTTTTCCAAAGGATACGACGGGCTTCTCCAATATCGACGAGTTTCTCCGCCTGCATTTCCCAAGGTAGTTGTACAAGAAGGTCTAAATAGTTTTGAATCACATTGTAATCCGAGCTCGCAGGATTCTGACTTTCCAGTTTGCTTAACTCTTCTAGTGCAGCTGTTTGAATCTCTTCAGGCATGTGTGCGTTTTCTATGCGCGTTTTATAATCTTTCTTCTTTTTGCCGGAGGCTGGTTCGTCTTCATTTAGTTCTTTCTGAATCTCTCTCAGTTGTTCCCTCAAGACTGCTTCGCGATAATTTTTATTCGCTTTTTCAGAAAACCGTTCGGACATTTCAATCTGAAGCTGAATCGCTTCTTTGTAATGTAAGAAATAATCAATAAACGTCAAACTACGCTCTTTTAATGACGCTGTTTCCATCAAGGTATATTTCTCTTCCTTTGAAAATGGAAGAAACCGCGAGATATAACCTATCAGAACATTAAGATCCTTTATCTCATCAATTGCTTTAATGATACCCTCTGACTCTCTGAATTTGGCTCCAATTTGATGAGATATATTTTGAATATATGTCATCATTTCTTTCTGACCATTTTCGTTGAGGTCGATGATCTCCTGCGCTGATACCGTTTTTCCAGTGATCATCTTTTCTGCAATGTTGATCTCCGATACTTCCACACGGTTTAAGACCTTGACTTGAACATGGTATCCTTTTTCACTGGGATTGACCTCTAGTACTTCAAGGACAACGCCTGTTGAGTAGAAATCTTCCGCGTTGATTTCATGTCGCTCCCTATGTCGTTTTAACGGCAACGCCACAATCTCTTGATTTTTGTCTCGAATACAGGCCAGCTCATCCTCGCTGAAGCGGTCTATTCTTAATGGATAGGTCATTCCTGGTAATAATACAAGATTTTCAATTGCTAAAATCATATAAATTATCTCCTTTTTCATAAATGAATGCTCATTTAATAGTTTTTAAATAGGGAAGCGAGCTATTACCCTCGCTTAAGAACTCGAAATCTAATCGTTTGAGACCTAATGAACCTAGCTCAGACTAGATTTTAGAAATTTTTAAGAAGTGCTTTTTGAATGATATAAATCAATTCGTCCAAGCGTTTCATCGCGATATTTTGAGACTCACAACTTTTTACTGCAATCATTTTTACAGGAGAAAACAGAATAGCGTATAAATTATCATTGTTAAAGTTATTTAATATCTGCCGTTTCTTTAAATCCGTCAGCAACTGATTTAGATCCGCCGGTCCCTTCATCCAACCACAACTGCTCTGAAGAACAGGGCAGGTACTAAATTGTTCAATAAAATGAAAAACTTCTTTGTTTTCAATAATAAAGAAATAATATCGTCGGATCAATTCCGCAATGATTTCTTCTCCAACCATATTGGGGCTTAAACATTGAAGCAAATATTGAATCGCATCTTCCGAATATTCCAGATAAATCTCTCTAAGCATGGTCTCCTTATTTTCATAATAGATATATACTGTCGCCGGAGATACGCCAGCGGCCTTTGCTATTTTTGAGATAGATGTACCCTGGAATCCCTCCTCCAAAATCAACTGAACCACTGCAATTTTAATGCATTTTTGCTTTTCGTCATCTCTTTTTCTCATGCGTTCCGCCTAACTTTTCGATAAAATTGATGATAAATCTATAATAAACGATCATTCGTTTATTGTCAAGTGATAAGGCCTATGAGGCATTAGAAACAACGTCTCGAGGTCTGACACAGGCTCAGACGATAATTTCGCTTCTATAATGTCCATACCATCGAAGAAGGCCGTGCGGTTTACAGTAATATCCGCAAGTTCCTGCTGTATATCTTAAACTCAAATATGCCGGAGGCTATTCCTTTAGCCATGTTCCTGTTTTCTCGTGAGGCTATTCCTCTTCCTCTAACGGTAATGTAACGGTAATGCAAATTCTTATCATCGATTTTAGGTACCGATCGAATTTGTGGTGAGCTCAAAGCGATTATCTTATCTCGTCAACAAGCCATTCGTTATCACCGTATTTGATAAAATAGTGACCATCCCTCTGGATCAGGTTTTTGCATAACTCAGCATAGGAAGGTCGAGACAGTTTCGTATCACGCTGCCAGAACAGAGAGATGTAGGGGATATTGTTTTTCATGATAAGATTACCAGGGGGCAGGGGTAATCTCCGGCCATCATAAAGCTGTATCATAAGGTGACCATCCTGCCCAGTTAACGATGGAACGAAAAAAGGCACGTCCTCCACCCTTACAGGGTACAAATGATTCTGCCAGTCCAAATGATATTTATCATGACCATCTTTTTTTAGATGCGAAGCAAATAGCTTAATAATTTCTTTATTGATCATAAGCAAGCCATCGGCGTACCATAGTCCATCCTTATCAATAAAAAGTTCGGGGGCGCGTAAATTTTCCAAGATACTTCCTCCTTGAGTTTTAGATTGTTTGATCAGATTAAATCATTAAACTTTAAATCCTCCTCATATTCTATCACTATATCGTGCCCTAATCTAATTGGGTGTCTTGCCTTTCGGTTTTCCACCACCGGTTGAGCCTGGTATCCCCTTTGTTTAGAAATGAAAACTCATAACTAAACTATGTGTAACATACGACACACATTGCGAGGTATTCACGTTATTCTAGCAATTCTTTTAGCATCTTCTTGGTGTTATTGAGAAACGCCCGCGTAACTTGATAATGTTCGGTATCTTCATACGTTACAGTTTCGATTCCTTCTTTAACTTCATATATCCATGCCTTGGGATACGCCATTATTATTGGAGAGTGGGTTGCAATGATAAACTGAGACCCTTCCCCAACTAATTCATGCATTATGGAAAGCATAGACATTTGCCGCGTTGGTGATAAAGCCGCCTCAGGTTCGTCCAGAATGTAGATACCTTTACCGCCGAATCTATTTCGAAATAAGGCAAAAAATGACTCTCCATGGGATTGCGCATGCAGCGATATGCCACCATAGGACTTAATGATTGGCGGTC
>OMOF01000581.1 GCA_900290375.1 Candidatus Desulfosporosinus infrequens | reverse complement strand
AGCCAAAGTTATGACAGCCGGCCTGCCAAAGTGAAAAGCAGCAAAAACGATAGCGGGAGTTAACGTCAAGATAACGGTCCACATAATTTTTTGAGTCGAGTCCGTGGAAAACATATGGGGTGATGACGAGACAGTGAGCAGAGTTTGCTCAGAATCAGCGGATTCCGGTACTTGGGTTGCTCCGGGACGGTTGGTAAATACTTCAGTACTCATCGCTTTCCCCCCTTAGCAGCTGACAATTGCTTAGCATAACGAATATAGTGAACCATGGTTCGTTTAGCGGGACAGACATAACCGCAAGTACCACATTCCATACAATCCAGCAAATGGTAGTCTTCTTTGGCCTCAGCAAAAAGCCCTTTTTCAGCCAACGTGCTGAGCATAGTGGGGTTCAAACCCATCGGACAGGCGCTGACACAGCGGCCGCAACGAATGCAGTTGGTAGTGATTCCCTGCTGGAGATCCTTCTTGCTTAACGCTAGGATGCCATTGATGCCTTTAATCACCGGCACTTCGGTTGTATATTGCGCAGCTCCCATAAAAGGCCCTCCGGAGAGGATTTTATCAGGGTTAAATTTTAGTCCACCACACTGTTTAATGGCCTCGGCAAAGGTGATGCCGACTCGAAGTCTGAGATTTTTTGGTTCCACAATGGCACTGCCGCTGATGGTGACAACTCGTTCAATTAAAGGGATACCGTGTTGGACCGCATCGCAAATTGCCACGGCAGTTCCTACGTTCTGGACGACCACCCCAACACTCAGAGGGAGTTGTCCGCAAGGGACTTGGCGCTTCAGCACCGTATGGATCAGCATTTTTTCCGAACCGTGCGGATATTTGGTCGGAATCGCTTGGACTTTGACATTGGTTCCGCTCAAAGCTTTGGTCAGGACTCGGACAGCATCCATTTTGTTGTCTTCAATGCCGACGATGACCTGATCGACAGCTAAGATTTTCTTTAGGATCAAGATACCGGTTACCAACCGTTCTGAATACTCGAGCATAATGCGATGATCCGCGGTTAAGAAGGGTTCACATTCCGCTCCGTTCAGGATCAGCGTATCAAGTACGGCCTCCTTGGGCGGAAGAAGTTTGATATGAGTGGGAAAGGTCGCTCCGCCTAAACCGACGATGCCGGCTTTTTTGATCAGTTCAACCATTGCGCCGGGCTCTAAGTTTTGCCAGTTACGCTCGGCCAGAACCCCTTCTTCCCATTGGTCTAAGCCATCACTCTCAATCGTTATGGCTAAGCATTCTCCCAAATAAGGGTGCGGTTTGCTCGAAATATCCACAACCTTGCCGGAAAGCGAAGCATGAACATTACTGGACACGGGCGCGTCACTGCTGGCGATCAGCTGTCCCTTTTTGACCTGATCCCCTTTTTTGACGATCGGCACGCAGGGAACTCCCAGGTGTTGCTGAACGGGAAGAATCACTAAGTTGGGTAAGGTTCCACAGACGATAGGTTTAGCTTCAGTTAGAGTTTTGTGGGTATTGGGATGAATACCCCACTTGATTTTACTCAACATCAGACCATCTCCTCGAACGTCATTTCAGTATTTTTATAATCTTTGGCATATCCTTCGCTGATTGTAACGATAAATCGAGCTTTTTGATGACCAAGACTGCGGCTAAGCCAAAGATGAAGCCTCCGAGGGTCATTAGCAAGTTAGCAGACGTTTGGAAGTAGGCGGCAGCTAAATAACCGAGCAATATTCCGCCTGCTATGGCTAAAATCGGTAAGATATAGACTGAAAAGGCAGCCAGCAGCATATTTCCATTCTTAAGTTCAAGAAGGACTCTTTGACCCGGGATAGCGTCAGCGGTCCTTGGGGCTTCAAGGACTAAGGCATCTTCGCCCGGACAGAGACCACAATTGTGACAGTCACTATGGCGATTGATTTTCACTTTAGCGATATCCGCCGTTACTTCAATGACGACCCCGACAATTGTTTCTTTCATAAGACTTAACTCCTTTTTTGCTTGTACAGTATTCGCCCCAATAATCGGATGAGGCGGATGAGGCAAATACTGCACAAGCAAATTCACGCCAGCAGTGCATCATTAAGACCAGCTAATAAAAGTCAAGGGTTTGGTTGATTATTTCTTTTGTTTTTCGATTCCGAA
>OMOF01000209.1 GCA_900290375.1 Candidatus Desulfosporosinus infrequens | reverse complement strand
CACCCGTCAGAATACTCATTCCTGGCCAGGCCGGCAAGGACGTCGGTTACGTCAGGGGTGGGACGTTTACAAAAATAACCAATGCATTGACTCAGGACTAGGGCGTCAGTCTGTCGGCAAGTGGAGTCTGAACAGGTTTTGCAGGTGGGAGGGTAAACAGCTCCCAAGAGAAACAGGGAAGATGTTGACCCAGTATGCGAGAAAGTTGCAGAGCCTAACCAAGGAATACATCACCAGACAAACAACCAATACGATTGTCGGTAATCCACCTTCATTGCCTGTCCCAGCTGGCGCTGTGCAGCTTACCCGCCGCGAACAGGAAGTACTTCAACTTATTGCTAAAGAAATGACAAATTTGGAAATTGCCCAAGTAGTGGGCATTTCCTGTCAGACAGTTAAAATTCATGCCAGCAATGTTTAGGCTAAGCTGGGGGTAAGAAAACGCATGCAGGCAATCCGACGGGGATGGGAGTTAAAAATATTGACTTCAAATTTAAGACTTACTTTTAGTGAATCCTCAGGACTATTGTAAATGCAGCCGACTCGTTTTTTAATCGGACGAGGCGGCTGTTGCTCTGACTCCTACATAGGATTCCAGCGCTTTATTTAATCATGATTCCCCTGCAGAAAGTCTAAAATGATATAAAATATTAAGTCACTGCAATTATTTTGGTGTCATCCTGAGCGAAGCGAAGGATCTTAAGGCCCTAGATCCTTCGCTTCGCTCAGGATGACAATAAAATGTGATATTAATAGCATGACAAGGGGTTTCTGCAGCAGAATCAATCATACTTATATCAAAAAAACCCCTCTTAGCGAGGGGATTTTTTGATATCTCAGCCCCCCATTGGCAATCTTCATCATGATTACCCCATTCTATATTTATTGTTTATTTTCGAATCTAATACTTTTCTAATACTTTGGGTTAAAGTAATATCTTGAAATTTGTTTTAAACTAAAGTAGGTATAATCTTGTCCTTATATCAACTTAGGGCGAAGTCGTGAATCCATTTTCCACCATAAAATCATCGCTTTAGAGGGCGTAATATTTCAGCGGTAAGGTTTTGGAGGTGAGGGCTATAGATTGAAAATTAGGCTTCAATTTCAATTAAATTGACGAATCTGTCAAGGATGAAAAGTAAAGAAGCCTTAAGGAGGTGAAAAATTGAGGGAGGAAGAGTCTGATGAAGAGCTGCAAAAATCGGTAGGGGCGTTGTTTGCGGCAGATAGAACATCAGTCGAAAACAGAATGATTGGGAAACAAAAAAGAGTGCCTTCATTCCCCAGCCGACCAAGACAGAGGGAAAGACAGCACTCACCCCAGCAGTAGTTTACACAGCCTAGGTACTAAAACTATACAACGAACAGACAGATCAGTAAAATCATATTTCCTTAATCAGGGGTTACTGACTGAACTGGTAAAAAGTTTAAGTTATGAATGGGCTGGCACCTATGAAGAGTTGGACAGGAATATCAAACCTTAGAGGACATGGCGGCAAAAGAGCCATACTATCAGTCTGGGAAGGTGCTAAAGTTGCTGATTGGACTAGTCCTATATTTAAAATTTTAAGGGGGTAATATATTTTGAAAAAAGTTAAAAAAATAGCCAAAGCGGCTGTATTAACCTTGGCAATGAGTTTGTTAATAGCGCCTGGTGCTTTTGCTTTAAACCAAAACGGCACAAATAGCCCCGGAACGGGCAACAAGCCACTGGACTTCAACGGGTACCAGTACGTGGATAGCAGCCACGTGAAGCTTTTCTTTAATAAATCTTTAAGCAGTACTCAAATTACTGCTGGCCAATTTTCCGTTATACCGGACGGTGGTAGTGGTAACCTTGTTAGTTCAGAAACCTTAACTACTGGCACTGGTTATAGCGGATGCAGCACAACCAATCTAACCAAAGGTTCAACCGTGACCTTGGCCCTAAGCTCTGCGCTGTCTGCCGATACGCTTTATGACGTCTCAATCAACGGGACCACCCTTGCTGACGGTGACGGGCTGACCTTCAACAACTACCAAACCGCGAACCCATTTACTTTCAAGTTATTGACCCCTGAATCAGATGGAGTAACTTACGATAATACCAAATCACTTAATGTCGCCTATTCGTTGGGCACCTCAAACGTGCCATATGAAAACAGCTTGGTAGTCGTTTTCGACCGTCCCTTTTCTACTAATTCAACTACACTTTCTACCTTTATAAGCAATTTAAGTACCAACTACACCAAGGGTGGAACCACAGTGGTTCAGGATACTAATTATAGCGAAAGCAAAACTACCCCAAAAACGGGTGCCGAGTGCTATTACCCAACCTCCAACAACACTAATAATGTGAACAATACCTTCTTCTTCCCCGAGACTGTCAATACTGATTCTTATGCCGTCTATAACCGTGATTCCTCAGGTAGCCACAGCTATACTCTGACCCTGCCGACTTTCACCGACGTGAACGGTAATACCTTCACTACCCCTGGGTCACTCTCTTTCAGTACTGTTAGTGGTGACCTGCCAGGTTTTCTAAACAACACGCCCGTTGTTACAACGGGCAGTTCTTCTGGATATTTAAATGTTAGTTGGAGTGCCAGCTCGTTTTCGGCGGCTGCCACCTCATATGACGTGTACTACATCGACAGTACCCTAGGTGGTGACATGTTGACGGGGTCGTATTCTGGGCCAATCAATACTACTTCAACATCTAAAACTATTACCGGCCTGAATTCAGGGGATCTTTATTACGTCCGTGTCGTACCCAAGAATAGTTACGGTAAGGCTGGGTACTCTGTGGCTGGTAGCGGTACAGCGGATTAGAAATAATTGAAATTCTCAAAATAAAGCTTGTATCATAGAGTAGAAGTGTGTCCTTCCGGTCATCTGACCGAAAGGACACACTTCTACAAGGAAGAGAGGGAATAGGGTTTGCGTTTAAAAACATATATTATTAACCTTTTCACTACGATTCTGTTCTGCTCAGCGTTTTTGCTCGGCATTGTAGCACAATCCGGAACAGCCGTAGCCGGAACCACAGGGAGTATTACGCCGGAGCAAAAAGCGAAGATAGCATCCGTCCAAGTACCTTTTGTAGCAAACGAGGGACAAGTGGCGAATGATCAGGTTAAGTTTTATGCTCAAACTTTCGCTGGTACCGTCTTTGTCACAAATGATAATATTGGCTACGCCCTGCCCAAGGATAATGACAGTGGCTGTACGGTGAATGAGTCCTTTGTTGGGGGCAATGTGCTCATGCCGGCTGCGGTAGGCTCACCAGTTGCCCCCGTCAATTATTACATTGGAGAGCAGCAGAAGAGTCTGCTGTCCTATAACGAAATAACCTTGGGCGAGGTTTACAACGATATTAACGTTAACCTGAAAGCCTACGGTGATAACGTGGAGAAAATCTTCACCGTTAATCCAGGCGGTGACCCTGCTTCTATTAAGCTCCAGGTGAACGGGGCGAACAGTCTCAATGTTGACGCACAGGGCGAGCTGGAACTGACCACCGGACTGGGTACCGTAAAAATTACAAAGCCTGTAGCCTACCAGATTATCGACGGTCAGCAGGTTAATGTAGATGTTGCTTATGCGGTAAAAGATGAAAATTATGGTTTTAAGCTGGGTACATACAACCCGTCCTATTCCTTGGTGATCGACCCGCTGTTGGCCTCCACCTACCTTGGAGGTAGCGGCAGTGATGTAATTAAAGCCATGGCCTTCGACGCTGCCGGTAATGTTTATGTAACGGGAACTACAACCTCAATGAACTTCCCCACCGTAACGGGTTGCTGGAGCCAGACATACGCCGGCGGTAGCGGACCTGATGCGTTTGTGGCTAAACTTAGCGGCGACCTCACGCAGCTCCTTGCCGCCACCTATCTGGGCGGTAGTTCTTACGATTATGCCGACGCAATCACCCTTGACGGCTTAGGGAACCTTTATATTACCGGTTATACAAGGTCTGGTAACTTCCCTGTTACTACATCTAGTTCCTACACGTCCCTCAACAAAAACGGCACATATGCTGTTTTTGTGTCCGAGCTGGACTGTACTCACCTCAACCTAGGAGCCTCAACCTGCTTTGGTGGTACCGCCCTTGATCGATCATATGCCATATGCCTCGATCCAAGCGGCAACGTATTTGTGGCGGGGGCAACCACATCAACCAATCTAAGCGTAACCGGGTACCAAAAACAATTAAATAAAACAAACGGCGGAAGCAGCGGTTTGGTTTTAAAATTCAGCTCGAACCTAAGCCAAGTCTTAGCTTCCACTTATCTTGGTGGCAATCTCATCTATAACGGCCAAGGCGGCAGCGTCGATACCTTGTATGCCATGTCCATTGATAAGAACGGGAATGTCTATGTTGGCGGGGGAACAAGTTCAAAAGATTACCCCACCACGACAAACGCATTTGAAACTGTCTATAGTAAAACTAGTGTTTTAAACCAAGGCATTGTTTCCGAGCTGAGCAACGACCTGTCACAGCTCACATCGTCCTCCTACCTGGGGGGTACTACTGGGGCAACTAACGTGCGGGCAATCACCTTCGACCCTTCGGGAAATGTCTGCGTCACCGGTGACACGCAAGAAACCGACTTCCCCGTGACCACAGGTACTTACCAGCAGGCATTTGTCGTTGATCCTACACAAACAACTACAAATGGATTCGTGACCAAACTCAAAAGCAACCTGAGTGGTCCCCCGGTGGCCTCCACTTATATCGGAGGGATCGGTGATACACCTTATGACATCGCCTCCGACATCAGTGGTAATATCTTTATCACAGGCGAGACCTCTTCGCCCAACTACCCCACAACCACGGGAAGCTTCGAATCGACCGATCCCGGCCCTACTGCTATTAGTAATCCTTATGTCTCCAAGTTGAGCGGCGATTTGAGCAACCTGTTGGCCTCCACCTACCTCGGTGGGTCAAATGGTGATTCGGCTTATAAATTGAGAATAAGTAGTGAAGGCAATATCTATGTAGTGGGTCAATCCAATTCAACCGATTCCCCTGTAGTCTCAAACGCTTACCAAGGCCAACTCGGTACCGGTGCTTCTTCAAACGGATTCATTACCGAACTGACCAGTGATCTGGCCTTGGCGGCTTCAGCTTCCCCGACCTTGAGCAGTGCAGCCACCTCTACCACCGGGAGTAGCATCGTGCTGACGATGAGCGCTGCTTTAACTGGTACCACCGGAGCTCCGACAGCTTTCACAATCTCAGGAGTGGCCTCGAACCCAACGGTCACAAACGTTACAGTATCCGGCACTTCGGTGACGCTGACACTGAGCGCAGCAGTTGTGAGTACTGATTCACCCAAGATCAGCTACAATCCAACAGGAACGAACGACTTGACCAACGGAACTGCGGTAGTAGCCTTCACAAACCAGGCTGTGGTCAACAACGTGGCGGCAGCAGCTGCCCCGACCTTAAGTAGCGCAGCCACCTCTACCACTGGAAGCAGCATCGTGTTGACAATGAGCAGCGCCTTAACTGGTACCACCGGAGCCCCAGCAGCTTTCGCAATATCAGGAGTGGCTTCGAATCCGACGGTGAATAGCGTGACGGTGTCTGGCACCTCGGTAACCTTGGCACTGAGCGCACCAGTTGTAAGCACGGATACACCCAAGATCAGCTACAATCCAACAGGAACGAATGACCTGACCAATGGAACTAAAGTAGCGGCCTTCACGAGCCAGACTGTGACTAACAACGTTGCGTCGTCAGGAACCTACGCCGTAAGCGGAACAATTACTGATGCAACTTCCGGTGCTGCAATTTCAGGTGCAACCGTGTCTGCTGGTAGTGGCAATCAAACTAACACTGATACTAATGGTACCTATACCCTAAACTTACCCACTGGAGATTACACCCTGACTGTAAGCAAAACAGGCTATCAGACAGGCACAATCAGCGGAACAATAAAAAGTGCCGCATTGTCAAACCAAAACCTGACTCTAAGCACCGCAGCTAGCAGCGATGCGAGTCTAGCGACTGTAGCTGGGCAAGTAATCACAGCAGGCGGTCAGGCAGGAACCATAGCAGCACCGAAGTTAGCTTCTATTAACGTAGCAAATGGTATAGCAACTGTAGCAGCGGCGGACGTAGTGAAAAATGATGCAGGAGCAACCGTTGCATACTACGGAACGGATAGCACCTTCACAACTACTACTTCAGCTGTTATCAACTTAACAGTAGGAACACCAACCGTTATCTATATCAAAGTAACAGCGGCAGATACAACAGCATTGTACTATGCAGTAACCATCAACAGAGCAGCGGCAGTCTCGGCAGCAACCGCAACACCGACCATTACGGGAACACCTACCGCAGGGGATACCAGTGTGAGCGGTACAGCCGTTGCAGAAGCGAGTGTTGTGCTAACCATGGGAGGAACAGCTCAGCCCGCAGTAACAGCAGATGCAAGTGGAAACTGGACGGTCACCGGATTAACATTAGTATCTGGTAATACCATCTCCGTGACAGCCCTAGCCACAGGCGACACTATAAGTAACGCAGCTACTGTAACAGTTCAGGCATCTAGCAGCACACCGTGGAAATACACCGTAACCCCAATTGCCAGCTCTGCCTACACCAATGCCAAAACAACTGACGGCATTGACACCATGACAGTGAACAGTGGTAGTTCCGGGCTTGTGTACTTTACTGCTGATATTGCCCCCGTGTTACCCATTACAACCCATACAGGAGGCGAAAAAGTAGTATTCGTGCAATTAAGGAACAATGCCCAAATTAACTTAAATGCCACGGGAGCTGACTTTAATACTGTAAACTCTGCTACAGCAGGTTTTAACGTCCAAGTCGGCGACGTTATTAAAGTGTATATCGTTGATGATTTAACTAATGCCACTAACTTCAATCCTACAGTTTTAGAATAATGATGTAGAGGAAAAATGCCAGGGGAGGATCTCCTTCCCTGGTAGCGACGTCTTGCAGTAGTACTCACAAGACGAAGGTCCAAGCCCGCTCCCCCTTAGGCAAACCATTACTTAAGGGGGAGCGGAACACATTCTGTCAATTTGTGTCGGACAATAAGGGGAGAGATGAATAGTGAAGTTTAGATCGCTAATTCTTTCTGTGTTTACAATTTTAATAATGTGTCTAAATGTAGTAGCACCTATCTCAATAATCCCAATAGCAGAAGCAGCTGCAGCAACTACCGTTTCCTTAACATTAAACACAAGTAGCTCGGTTGTTGGAGGGAGCGTCACTGCATCAGGCACAGCTGATGCCAATACCTGGGTATCCATAAAGGTTCTCGATAGCACCCAAAGCGTAGTATTTTATGACGCTGTAAAATCGGATACCAATGGCAATTACAGTGACACATTTACAGTTCCCAGTGTTTCTCCCGGAACATTGACTGTTGTGGCAGGTTACGGCAGTAATGTGGCCAATGCTAGCCTCACCATTAGCTCAAATACACAGCCGCCAGCAGACACCCAGTCACCCACCTGGCCTACCGGCAGCGCCCTGACGGCTAGTAATGTGACTCAGACCGGGTTGACTCTGACCTGGACTGCCGCTACAGATAATACGGCAGTAACAAACTACAAGATATACCAGGGCACAACACTGCTAGGCACTATCGATAGCAACACCCTTACCTATAACGTCACTGGGCTGACCGCCGGTACAAATTATACCTTCTCAGTACAGGCTGGCGATGCGGCAAATAACTGGAGTACCGGCGGTCCCAGCACAAACATCACGACATCTGTTACGGTTTCTACCGTTTCCTTAACATTAAACACAAGTAGCTCGGTTGTTGGAGGGAGCGTCACTGCATCAGGCACAGCTGATGCCAATACCTGGGTATCCATAAAGGTTCTCGATAGCACCCAAAGCGTAGTATTTTATGATGCTGTAAAATCAGATGCCAATGGCAATTACAGTGACACATTTACAGTCCCCAGTGTTTCTCCCGGAACATTGACTGTTGTGGCAGGGTATGGCAGTAATGTGGCCAATGCTAGCCTCACAATTAGCTCAAATACACAGCCACCAGCAGACACTCAGGCCCCAACCTGGCCTACCGGCAGCACACTGACGGCTTCCAATATCAGCAACAACAGCCTAACCCTGACCTGGACGCCAGCCACAGATAACGTGGGTGTGACGAATTACCAGATCCTTAGTGGCAGTAACGTCATCGCCACCGTGAGCGGCACGGTGAACACCTACAACGTCACTGGCCTGGTGGTCAACCACCAGTATAGTTTCCAAGTGCAGGCGGAAGACGCCGCTAACAACTGGAGCACAACCGGCCCTAGCACCACTGCCACCCCGGTGTGGACCACCGAAACGACACCGCCCTACTGGGCAAATGGTTACTCGGTAGCTTGGACACCAACCACATATACCAGCGCAAAGGTGACCTGGCTTGCCGCGGCGGACAACATCGGCGTAACTGGCTACCGGGTTTACCTTTGGGACAATACAACTAATCCGGCTACGTCTACACTTGTTGCAACTGTAGACGGCAATACGCTCAGTTATAACGTTACCGGTCTGGACGAAGAAGCTCCTTACGCTTTTTCTGTCACTGCAGGAAATGCGTTGGGTTACTGGACGCAGCAACCTTCTGTTACAAACTTTCAGTCAATAGCAAATATTATTGCTACTGGTCCTGGACTGACCGGCGCCTACCTGACCACATTTAGTCCGAACCCCAACACAGACGGTAATCCCAGTGACGGCAATCCCAGTGACCCCCTCGATGATATTTCCAGCACCGGGGCTTCGGTCCAGGGCGGCAATGATATCCAACTGAACCCCGTGATAAAGCTATGCTTTACACACGCGGTGGACCAACCAGCATCGGTATTAACAACTAACCAGCAAAACATAACTATGGAGACAGCTGCCGGGGTGAACGTACCGATCACTGTTTCCGCTCTAGTAGATAACTTCAACGAAAGGCAAAACCTGTTCGTTACCCCGGTGAGCCCGCTGTCCTCCGGAACAGCGTATAAGATACTCATGAGTCCCAATCTTATAGCTAAAAACGGAGCTATTGGTTGCATCCAGCAAGAAGTGGACTTTAGCACAGTCTGCGAAATCAATACAAGCAATGTAACGGTCTCGAATGATGGCTCGAACAAAAGTTTGAGTGTAACACCCACAACTGTAGCCTTAGCTGCTCCAGTCACGGTAACAGTGCCCAGCAGCGTAACCGACGCCTCACTTAATGTGTCATCTTTGTTAAATGCACCGGTCTCTGGCACCGTCACCACCAGTGCTTTACCAGCCATGACTATCTCAGCTGATACATCACTTAGTACCACCACTCCGGTCCAGGTGACCATCCCGGCGGGAACAACTGTCAGTGCGGATGCCAGTTGGGACGGTACCATCAATATACCCACAGTCATACCTAGCAATACAGTAGCTGTAACGGCCGACCCTGGCCAATCTGCAACAGTCAATGCCGCCGTCGAGGTTGGTTTTGGCGATGTGCCCCTGACCTTAAGTGCCCCAGTCAGAATACTCATTCCTGGCGAGGCTGGTAAGGAGGCCGGATATACCAGAGGTGTAACGTTTACGAAAATAACCAACCACTTGACTCAGGACTCGGGCGACAGTCTGCAGCCGGGTGGAGACGGCTATCTCGATGTGGGCCCAGACCTGGTGATCTGGACTAGGCACTTCACCGAGTTCGTTGCTTACACCGAAACTGCCGGCAGCAGCACTGGTACCGGCACACCGCCCCAATGGCCGACTAATGCCGCCCTGACTATTACAGGTAACTTCACCGCGGCCACCCTGACCTGGCCGGCGGCTACGAGTAATGCGGGGGTAGTGGGTTATCAGATCGGATACAGCGTAGGCAACGGTGCGGAGCAGGTAGTTACCACTGTAGGTGGTAACATACTATCCTACAACGCCTCGAACTTCCCATCAGGCGCTATCTGGTGGGTGAATGCCATAGGCGGGAACAACTCCGGTCAGAGCTCCGCTCTTACCGCCGAGGGAGAGATGAGTGGAAGCGGTCAAGGCGCTACTATTCAGGTTGTCAGCGTCACTCTGAATAAGACCAGCGATACCATCACCGCCGGAAACAGTGACACCCTGACCGCGGCGATAGTTCCTGGCAATGCCGCTAATCAGAACCTGACCTGGGCATCCAGCAATACTGCGGCAGCCACGGTCGATCAGACCGGAAAGGTGACAGGTGTTGCTGCGGGAAGTGCCAATATCACTGCCACAACGCAGGATGGGAGCAACATTGTCGCCACCTGTGCCGTGACCGTCAGTGGTAATGGTATAGCTGATACGCAGGCACCCACCTGGCCCAGCGGCAGCAGTCTGACAGCCACAAACGTCAGCCAGACTGGGCTGACCCTGACTTGGACTGCAGCCACGGATAATACGGCAGTTACCGGGTATAAAATTTATCAGGGAAGTACGCTTTTAAGCAGTGTTAGTAACAATACTCTTACCTACAATGTTACCGGACTCACTGCTGGCACGCAGTATACCTTCCAGGTGCAGGCCGGCGACGCAGCAGGCAACTGGAGCACTACCGGTCCTAGCACAGTTGTAACGACATCGTCACCTTCCGGCGGTGGCGGTGGCACCAGTACCGATACCCAGCCGCCTACATGGCCAACTGGTTCTACGGTGACTGTCAGCCTAAATTCGACTCAGGCTACCTTGACCTGGCCGGCGGCCACGGACAACGTTGGCGTAGTCAGCTACGAGATCTTACGCAACAATGTGGAAATAGGTACAGTAAACGGCAGTACGACCACATATACTGACACCACAGTACCGGCAGGTTCAGGAGGCTCGGATACATGGGAAGTTTTAGCAGTTGATGCGGCAGGCAACTGGAGTACGGCCATTAGCGGACAGCCCACTACTGGCCAAAGTCCCTTAGATTTCGATGCTTCCCAGAGCTATCTAGTCACAGTCAACACTAGCAGCAGCACTGCCACCGACATCGGACCCATTGCAGGCAGCACCAGCGTGTCGGTCAATCCCACGATCATGCTTTACTTTGACCGGGGTGTGACCAATACTGTTGTCTGGAGTGGCAACCAGAGTTGTATTACCTTGAAGGACAGCGCCGGAGCTAACGTTCCTATAACTACTTCTTGGTTAACCAACCAGCCAGGTACCACTTATGTACACGATATCTTCCTCACACCAGTAAGCAACCTGACACCTGGTCAAACGTATACGATTGTTATCAGTAAGAATCTGACGGCTAATAACGGCAATACCATTGGAGAAAGTGATGGCAACGTGGATCAAACCGTCACCTTCACCGTAGCAGGAAGTGGAGGTGTCGTTACTACTGATACCCAGGCCCCAACCTGGCCCATCGGTAGCAGCCTAACAGTTGCTAACGTCAGCCAGAACGGACTGACCCTGGCCTGGACTGCTGCTATGGACAATACAGCAGTAACCTGGTATAAGATTTACCAGGGTTCAACCCTGCTTGGCAGTGTTAATAACAACACCCTGACCTACAATGTCACCGGGCTAACAACTGGCACCCAGTATACCTTCGAGGTGCAGGCAGGCGACGCCGCAGGCAACTGGAGCGCTACCGGTCCCAGCACTGGCGCGACTACATCCTCACTTTCCGGTGGTGGCAGTACAACCAGTGAAATTACTACGTCCAATGTCACAGTCTCAGGCGACGGCTCTAATAAAAGCCTGAGTATAACAAATAACACACCGACGACTGGAGTGACAATCACGGTGCCCAGTAGTGTAACCAACGCCACGATTGGTGTGTCTACGTTGTTGAACACCCCAGTCTCTGGAGTGGTCACAACAAGCGCATTACCAGCCATGACCATCTCAGCGAATACATCACTTAGCGCGACTCCGGTTCAAGTGATCATCCCGGCGGGAACAACTGTTAGTGCGGATGCTAGCTGGGACGGCACGATCAATGTACCTACAGTCATAGCCAATAACACTGTCACAGTAACACCTGACTCAGGTCAAACAGCTACAGTTAACGCTGTCATCGAGGTTGGTTTTGGCGATGTGCCACTGACTCTAAGTGCACCCGTCAGAATACTCATTCCTGGCCAGGCCGGCAAGGACGTCGGTTACGTCAGGGGTGGGA
>OMOF01000579.1 GCA_900290375.1 Candidatus Desulfosporosinus infrequens | reverse complement strand
AACGTTTCGTGGGCTGGGTTATACCGAGGCTATTACGGCGTTAACCTTCATTAGCCCAGACGGCGAGCGTGTTCAGAGCAGCGGTATCTCTGATAAAACATCGAGGATTGCCCTCTCGTACAGAGAGTCAACCGATAAACTTAACTGTGATGATGTATTAGCCTTGATCTTGAAGTACGACACGCAGAAACGCGAAATGGATGTGCTGGAGTATTGCATTTCTCTATTGGAGCCGAGGCTTTCCGGGGTCATAACGGATATGTTCATCAATAAAATGACGTGGGATGAAATGTGTGATAAATATTACGTTTCAAGGAATATGCTCAGTAAGTATCGTAAGACTGGAATCATTCAAATTGCTAATATGTTCAGTGTAAAACAGGCGGTTGACTATAGGTTTACTAAAAGTTGACTAGAGGTTGATTGAAAGTTTACTAAGGCACATGATAAAGTAAAGATGCGAAAAGTATATAGAGGCTCTTGGACATTAACTCGTCCAGGGGTCTTTTTTTGGCCTCTATACGATTGGTTTCAAATTAATGAGATAAGTTTTGGGTTTAAGCAACCTTTATACACGGGGTGATTACCGATCTTGCATGGTGATCACCTTTTCTATTGCAAGAACTAACCCGCAAGGAGTAATTTTTGTGCTTAATAATTATATGCAACCCTTTGTTATTGACGATTTATGCTATATACCAATGGATGGAGGCATCGCTATATGCGATGCTGAAGATTATGAAATCGTCAAAGATGTTGATGGAGATTGGTATTTGGTTAATGGGTATCCACGTGTAAACAAAAGGGGTATAAAGAAATACAACTGTTTATTTTTACATCAGTTGCTAAACCCAGGATGGAGCCGAACTGATCACATTAGTGGTGATACTTTAGATAACTGTAGGTCTAATTTAAGGGAATGTACACATCAGCAAAACATGCATAACAGAAAAAAGAATGAGAACACACGCAGTAGATATAAAGGTGTTTGGTGGGAAAAGGATTCACAAAAATGGAGAGCCGCGATAAAAATGAATAATAAGAGATACCACATTGGTAATTATTATCACGAAAGAGAAGCGGCGTTGGCGTATGACAAAAAAGCTAGAGAGTTGTTTGGCGAATTTGCCAGGCTAAATTTCCCCAAACGATAAAAAGGTATAACGGAATATGAGAATACTAACCTTTCTTTAGTAACTTTTGTATTGAATTTACCAAAACAAGGGCTGCTATCAATTGCAGTCTCTTTTTATGAAAGCCAGGTGGGGATTATGGTGAAGTGCGTTTTATATGTTCCGACTGAATCAGGATTTAGAGAAAATTGTACTAACTGTAAACGCTGGGACGGGAAGAAATGCAAGGGTAAACAACGGTTACGAGAGATATACGAGGAATCTGAGGAATTTAAAATATATGACCAAATGATGAAAAGTAACAGAGGTGTATACCTCAAATGACAGATGAATATGAACGCAGGCATCCGTTGGGGGAAGGTGATTTAACTGAGCAAAAACAAATGGCCGCAAGTTGAAGAAAAGCTGATACTTGTTGAAAAGTGGATGAGAGATGGGCTCACAGAAGAACAGGTATGCAAGAACTTGGGGATTAGCGTATTTACAATAAATGCCTATAAAAAGAAATACCCAGAGCTTGTCAAAGTCCTAAAAAAAGGAAGAGAAATTGCCATAACAGAAGTAGAGAACGCCTTATTTAAAAGGGCGCTCGGTATCACCTATGAGGAAACAAAAGTTTCGATTCGGGATGTTGACGGGGTACAAGTTAAGTTTACGGAAAAAACAACCAAGTACCAACCTCCTGACGTAGCTGCTTGCAGCATTTTATTGAAAAACAAAGACAAGGAACGGGGCTGGAGCGATAATCCTCAAAAGTTGGAGCTGGAGCGACAAATGTTCGCGTTCCATAAAGAAATGGAGAGGTTAAAGTTGTATGGCGATGAAAATAATTGAAATCAGTGTAGGTGACATCAAGCCTTATAAGAACAACCCAAGGAACAATGATCAAGCAGTGAAGAAAGTCGCTGAATCAATAAAACGTTTCGGATTTAAAGTCCCAATTGTTCTGGATAAAGACAACGAAATCGTAGCGGGCCACACTCGACTTAGAGCAGCCATTGAACTAGGAATGTCGACTGTGCCTTGCTTGATTGCCGATGATCTAAGTGACGCCGAAATTAAAGCGTTCAGGCTCGCAGACAACAAAACCGCTGAATATGCAGAGTGGGATTTGGAGTTATTAAGTTTGGAACTTGAAGAACTCAGTCACCTCGATCTGAATTTTTCCATGGAGGACTTCGGATTTGAGTTGGATGGAGAGTCCATAGAGGTTGGCATAGGTGAGATCAAGGAAGATGACTTCGATGCCGACCAAGCACTAGCAGAAATTGAAACACCAATCAGCCAGCGAGGAGATATTTGGCTGCTCGGGAAACATCGCTTGATGTGTGGGGATAGTACCTCTTTGGAGGATGTAAGCGTTCTCATGGACGGTCAAAAAGCTCGGCAGGTCTTTACAGATCCACCTTGGAATGTTGACTATGGCGGGAGTGCTCACCCAAGTTGGAAACCGGATCGTCAGATCATGAACGATTCAATGAGTACCGCAGATTTCAAGGATTTCATGTTAAAAGTATTCTCAACCATGAGCGCGGTCAGCGAACCAGGGTGCATGACCTATGTTGTTATGAGTGCCCAAGAATGGGGGTCGTTGATGGATGCCCTACGCGAGGCGGGCTATCACTGGTCAAGTACGATTATCTGGAAGAAGGACTCGTTGGTGCTTTCCAGAAAAGACTACCATACCATGTACGAGCCTCTCTGGTATGGTTGGCTTGAGGGCAGTAGCAGGCTTTGCCCTCTGGCGGATAGAAAGCAAAGCGACGTGTGGGACATACCGAGGCCAAAACGCAGCCCAGATCATCCTACGACGAAACCAATCGAGCTGGTAGCAAGAGCAATAACCAATTCCAGCCATAAGGGAGACTTGGTACTTGATCTGTTTGGTGGCTCCGGCACAACAATCCTCGCGGCGGAGCAGACAGAAAGAGTGTGCCATTCGATGGAACTCGATCCTAAATACGCCGATGTCATTGTGGAGAGATATCGAAACACTGGAAATAAATCCAGTGTTTTTTTAGTTCGTAACGGAGAAACGGTGGCCTATCAAGACGTAAAAAGTAAGACTTGACTCCTTTGCACTATAGAGCGAACATGTACACTACCATAAGAAAATAAAGGAAAGGTAGTGTGCAAATCATGACAAACGACAGCTTGAGGATTTCCTTCAAAGTAACAGGCTTAGAACGCAAACAAGTAGCCTCGGTGATCGCAGATGTCATTGGAGAGCAAACTAAATACGCAGGAGCGCCAAGTTTCAACTACAATATTGGTGGTTGGACCATCGATAAACAAGGTATCGTTACAACGCCTGAAGTGGGAATTGCGGAGGAACATGTAACGCTGCGGATGGTGCTCGACGCACTAAACAATGCAGGAGCAAAAGCAGAGGGGAATTTGACGATAACTCTTCCAATGGCGGAGCACACTGGGAATACCCTTCGAAATCTTGTAAATTTGATATGGAGTAAGCAGAACCTCATTCGAAAAGCCCTCGATTGGCAAACCAGCATCGTCCCTGAAAGTTTAGTTAAGGTCATCAACGATATTCCCATAGATAGTTTGGAGGAGTTTGCCAGGGTCGTGAACAATGCTATCGAAGCAGGACAGATCGAAGGGGATAGCGATTTAGATCTTGACATGGCAGACAAAATCATTCGGTTTAGCTTTTTCAATGCCAGTCTGGATGCCGAAGAGGTACATGCCTTCGGCATACTTTGCTGGCAACTCAATGAGCAAGCGATGAAACAAAAGTTTAGCTCGATCAAGCAAAAGGAAAGCGCGAACGAACGTTACTCCATGAGGTGTTACCTTTTGAAACTGGGCTTTATTGGGGAGAAATATAAAGCCGCACGTAAGATCTTATTAGCCCGTCTGGATGGAGATTCAGCCTTTCGGACACCTGAAGCCAAACAGGTTGCCGAAGCGAAACGCAAACCCTGCACTCCAGAGGCTCTCGCCGAAGGGAGTGAGAACGAATGAACGAGGTGCAAAGAAATTTCAGACGGGAAATGGGCATGGAAATCCCTGAGGATAAAACGATGACCAGAACAATTGACTTGGATGAATTAATGCTGCAGAGAGACATGACGGACTCGCAACGACTATTATTTCAATCGGAATTAAACAAAGTGCGAAAGAACAGAACCACCGCGTTGTTCTTAACGTTACTTCTAGGCGGAGTGGGTGCGCATCGTTTTTATATGGGTCAAATCGGGTTGGGCCTTGTTTACACTTTGTTTAGTTGGACGTTTATACCGGGTATTGTGGCTCTGATTGAATTGTTCTTTATCCAGAGGCGAGTGGATGGTTACAACGAAAAGATGGCACAAGACATTGCACTTAAGGTAAAAGCCCTGACAAGGTAACAAACAGGAGATATCCGACAAGGGACTTCGCAAGGGGTTCCTTTTTTGTTGCTCATCGATTGAGAAACAGGTGGCCAGGTGTCGCATCACGTTGGCTCGTGTGGCGGTGGTTTATAATGCTGGGGCAAGTAGACTGGGGCAGCCGAGAATACCGAGGCGCAAGGACCCGATGGGTCTAGGGCGTAAGCCCCCCCC
>OMOF01000812.1 GCA_900290375.1 Candidatus Desulfosporosinus infrequens | reverse complement strand
AATCGTAATAGCAACTTTATGTTTCACGACGCCCTCCCGGTTAAAGTCTATTTAATAGCTCCGTCCGTCATAATGACGGATGATGCGAATCAGGCGGCTATCTGGAACCGCGCAACATGCTCTGCCACCGCCTGCCTGATCAGCTTGGAGACCTCTATATGCTGCCGCTCCGACAACGCTTTAACTGCTTGCCCCAGGTCTACACCCAGATACGTAGTGAACTTGCCGCTTTCCATTTTTTCTTCTTCGGACATAGGCGGACGGCCCCGGCCTCTTTTTACTGCTGTTACATTGGTATTCATTGCATCACCTCTCTAATTCTGATATTTTGCACCGTGCCAAAAACTCGATTAACAAGGGGCACCATGAAACTGAAACTCAAAAACATCCGGCAGGTAAAAACAGTCAAAACCGACATAGAAGCAAACGAACTATTACAGCAAGGTTGGTCTGTTTTGGCTATCGGGCAAGGGCAGGAGCATACCAGCAACCATGCATTCTACCCCTACGTCACATACTACCTGGGGTCTTGCCAGCTTCCAGGCGGCGAACAAAATCCACAATCTTCGGGAATTCCCAGCAATGCCTGACGATATCTGTTGCAGCTACTGATACAGCCTCAACCGGATATCCGGACAGATCGTTAAAGTAAGAGCCAAACAACTCGGGAGTAACTACACGGTCGGGGAAATTAAGCGCGAGATAATCCATGGTCTTTCTGAACTGCGGCAGGTCTGATGCTTGCATTGTGTTTTCTCCCTTATCAACAGTTAAATCAGCCCGTAACGGATGACTGTTTACAAACTCAACAAGATCTACAAACGGAACCCTCGACAAGGGAACATCATCACGTGTGATAACAACATTGGGTCCGTCGATTTCGAAACAGGTGCCACGTCCGGCAAAAAACATCAGGGGGTTTTTCATGTATTTCATCCTTTTCAAAAGCGATAAAAACGGGAAACCTTTACCCAGGCGGGCTATTACTGGTTCGCGCACGTCGATCCTTGCGACTGTGCCTCGCTGCTCCCTCTTGCAAAAAAGCCCGTAAGCACCGCGCAGGGTTCTTAAGGAAGAAGCGGAGTGTAACAGCGTTAAACGGATGGCCATTGTGGCTGACATACAGGCGGACAGCTCCTGTTCCATACTCGTTGCGAAAAGCCTTTATTTCCAAATCGGAGAATTTGAGTAGCTTGATCATTACCGCTGCTCCTCCCAGTAATTTATTTGCACCGTGCCAAAAACGTGATTAACAAGGGGTGTTCATGGAATCATCCAAGCAGCAAACCGAAAGAATACTGCTCGACCTTGTTGAAAAATACCGGCTTGCGGAAACCCATATAAATGCCCATCAATTACTTATATACGAGCTATTGAATCTATTGCCGCCTGACACCAGGCAGCAGCTGCTCGATTCTTTGCGAGCAAAAAGTCATAATACGCCTGACGATTTTGGTCTCTTTTCACTCGCCGCCGATATCGTCTCTGTCGTACAGGACGGGACGCCGCCGAAGAGCATGAGAGACATTTTGAAAGTAATCCCCGGAGGGAAGACCGAAGCCGTCGATTAGATTTCATAACGTGTCACCAACTGGCGCTTTCTCATTGGAACCTTAAAGGGGGCTGCAATGAACGTTCTTACGGATGAACAATTACTGGCAATCCTTCAAAACCTTAAAGAAACCCAGCAAATAATGCATGACGATATGAATACTATTCGCTGCCTGGTCGGAGCATTGATAAAGCTGTCTGAACAAGGGGAAATGCAGCGGATTTCCGAAGTTCTTCGGTCTCTTCAGTCAGCTTTTTCAGATCACGAGCAAATGCATCGCGCAGCTTCCGCTGCTTTAGATTTTGTCTCTTCCGTGACTGTTTCAAACAAGCCGGAAGATATGAGAAAGCTCTTTTCGGTTGTGAAGGGCGGCAAAGACTCATAACGGTTTTTTCCTCCTCTGTTCATAATGTTTTCATTCAACCGTTGTATATTTATAATTCGGAGCATCATAATTGTCAAACAAAAAAGTGCATACATCCGATTTAATTTTCGGAGCATCAATAAAGTCAATAAGAAAGATTCTCAAACTGACACAAAATCAATTTGCGGAACCTTTATCTATTTCCGGGAGCTATGTTTCGAATATAGAAAAAGGCGAGGCCATGCCAAGCGAGGCGGTTATAAGAGAGGTCTGCACATACTACCGAATCAACAGAGATTATCTCACCACCGGCACCGGCGATATGTTTGTCACATCTAGTGGTATTGGCATTAGTGGCGGGTATACTGATAGCAGTATTAAAGGCATTGGAGTGGGAGGCGGCGCAGCTCTTGCTCCTGCCACCGGGGCTGCTGAACACAAAAAACCTCCCGAAATATTATTTGCGGAAGGTCTTTTGCCACAACTCTCACCGGATGACTTGAACGAGGTTATTGCGGACATGCTTGACAGGATCAAAAAAGCAAAAAGCAGGGCCAACGATATAATCTATCAGCTGACCCCGGATGAAAAGGCCCAGGCAATTGAAGAACTGCAGAAGAGGATCAGGATGCTTGAAGCTCAAGAAGGCGGGATCTTGCAAACTCCAAACTTGAAAACTGCAAAAGAGCGTTGATCCGCTGCACCAGATCTTCATGATTGCAGGGCTTCACGATATAATCGTCAACATCGGAGGAAATGCTTTGAACAAACGAGGGGCCGCTATTCAGGCAGGTTTTGAATATAATAGGAATGTCCTTGGTGCGCCGGTTCCCTTTAAGCAACCCGGCGATCTCGTACCCGTCCAAACCAGGCATCATCACATCCAAAACAATCAGGTCGGGCTTGGCAAATACGGCGCGGTTGAACCCGGTTTCACCGTCTTCAGCCAGCAAAACACGGAAACCCGCCTCGGTCAGAACCGTACGGGTGATCACAAGTTCATGGTAATCATCATCAATAATCAGAATGGTTTTTTGGTTTAACGGTTTTCTATGCAGCACTTTAAATCCTCCACAGTGTTTAATGAACGCTGCCGGAAGATATAACATGCAGAAAACTGAATTATCATGTTTACAATGTTAATTTGTAATTACATTTGTCATTACATTGATTTTGTGGGGGATTGAGACGGACATCGGTGGGGGTTAATTAGATTTCAAAGACTCACGATCAATCAGCCATCTGATGTAATCAGACAGTGACTTTTGATTCTGATCGGCAAGAGTTTTGAGCTTTTCTTTTTCCAACGGAGTCAGTCTAAGTTGCACCAGTTCGGTTTTCAACTTAGCAGCCATACGTGGAATTTATACAGTATGACGTGTCTATTTCAAAGGAATTAAATTGACAAGATGGATGAAACGAAACGACTTAGGTGGAGGACAGCATGAGGTTTTATGGAAGATACAGACGTTATTATAGTCCAAAACCTCTTTCCGAAATCAAGTATTTAGAGTTCCAGTTGGATGGCATTGATGCTGACGTAAAGTATATCCTTTTTAATTTTAACGACGTTACGCTTAACAAGTTTTTTGAAGCATACGAACATCAGCACGGGGCTACATCTGCAAATTATGCCGTAAAATCGTTTTCAGATTGGAAGTCCGGAGCGAAAAAGTGCTCGGCAGCAACCCTGAAAAAATTAATAGAATTGGCCCCAAGGTTTTTTACCTCAAATCAGCGATTTGAATTGGTTAAAAAGATTCATCACAAAACAAAAGATGAGTGCATTAGGAATGAGTATAGTCACTTTGAATTTATTCTTGGAAAGCACGAAAACCAACAACACCTGTACCATAAGCTTAATAATATTTGTTCCAAGCCGCTTACTTACTCAATCCCTGACAGATTTACAAATTTAATGTCGTGGCTTTGTGATGGTGACTCTGAAATAGCAAGGAATATGCTATGCACTATTGAGCAGGAGTATTCTATCGCTATTACCTCTGCGGCTAAAATTGAAGTCGAGAGACTGATGTCGATGATACGGCATAATAATTCTAATGCAATTGGAACCCATGTAATAAGATTCCCTTACGACAATGTTCATATAACTGTTAGGCATCTTACTGGATCAGAAAAATTAATGAAGTTTGTGTTTGGAGAATAAAAATATGCCAAATAATAATGAATTGGATATTGTCAGAAATCAAATTCTTTTTCCCGACATTTCTCAAAACTCTGTCCTTGTAAAACTGCTTGAGGGCATGCCGCCAGAAACACTGAAAGAATTACAGCAGAAAGCTGTTGAGGGACACATAGGGATAGAGCTTGAAAAAATTAAAATGATTCACAAATACCAATCATCTACTGCTGAACTTGACAGATATATTGATCATATCAAGCAATTGGAAAGCAATGCTGGAAATTTTACGAGATACACTGCAAAGGGGTCTTTTGAGGGTGCTTCTGGTGTCACAACAATATCAACCAGCAAGGGTGGATGCCTAACTCTAATACTATGCGTATTATTACTTTTATTATTTATATTCTTAGCTTTGTAGGCTCGGCCTTCGCAGCACACCTCCACCCCGAGAAGCACTATCAAGAGCATTGGTGCAAGGATCACGGGGGAGTTACGGAATACGTCCTTGTAGATAAAAGTCGCGTTGACTGTTTAACAGACACGCATGCTATTGAGGTTGAGTTTGCACCCAAATGGAAAGAGGCTGTCGGCCAAGCACTGTATTACAGCATCAAAACAAACCGAAAACCGGGCATCGTAGTTATTTCAGAAAACCCTGAAAGCGATGCAAAGCACATCAAGCGCTTACGCACAGTAACAGAAAAATACGGCATAGAACTATTTGAGGTAATCCGATGAAGCGCTACCAGAAACTAATCATAACCGCTGCGGACGAAATGGGATACACCCCGCTGGCCCGTACGATCGGAGCACCATCAACGTCAATCCACGAGTGGGCCACCCAGTCATATAAAATACCCCACTACAAAAGCCTGGAGAAAATAGCTGCGTATTTCAAAGTACCGATCCCGACATTGCTGATGGAAGTTGACGACGTGAGAAGCCGCGAAGATGATATTGTGGAAGCGCTATTCAAAATGACAGAAGGGGAGAAGGAAAGTGTGGCGGAATTTATCAAGCAATTACTGCAGCTGCCCGGCGATTCTTCAAAATAAACCTTTCAACCTTTGCGACTTCTTTTCGCAAGCGCTCCAACGTCAAAACCTTGTAACCGTCGGTAACGTCCTGACTGATCGCGTGACCGACCAACCGCTTTTGCACAACGTTGCTGATACCGATCTCGTCAGCATACGTCAGAAAAGTTCGCCGCATATCGTGGGGCGTGATCTGAGCCAACTCGGTGCCCTCAAAAATTGTCTTGATAGTACCGCGGACATCCTTGATATGGCCCCCGGCCTTTTTCGGCACATAGCGGCCATTCCGTGCTGCCTGCTCCTGAAAGGCGTAAAACAGAAACGGAGTACCTTGTGCAACGGCATCATCATGGCGCCGCTTCAAAATCTTGAGAACATGACCGCCCACCGGCACAATCAGGAACTCTCTGGTTTTGGTATCAAACAGTGAAATGCACTTCTCTTTAAAATCCACATGGGAAACTTCCACTCGGGCTATCTCGGAAGCGCTGCGGATTCCTGTAAAAAGCAGGCAGGTCATATAATCAGCCACCAGGCCGGGAGAACCTTCAACAGCATCAAAAAACGCCGCTAACTGCGCCGGCCTGGTAAACGTCTGCTTGCGTGGGACGTTGTACCAGGCATTGACAGACGATAAGCGCTTGACCGGGTTTCTGGTGAATATATTATCGTGCATCTCCATAGCATGATTGAAAACAGCCCGTAACACGCGGAACACATGATCAGCCTGGGCCTTACTTTTTTTACCGATCTCGGCATGCTTGGCAACCACCATCGCCGGAGTGATCGACAACAGAGGTTGCGTCAACCAATCAGACAGATAGCACGTGAGCTTGTCCAGGTAATGATCTTTGGTATCCTGTTTCAACTTTTTTCTGGTAGCGCAGTAATCATCGAACATTTCACGGAACGTAGTAGTTTCGGCTTTACGTTCTTCGGCAATCCTACTTTGTTCAGCCACCCTGTCATCCGGCGTTATGCCCTGGGCGGCATCCTTCAGGATCTGGAGGGCTTTCTCGTATGCATCCTCAAATGTCAAAAGCGCAGTCTTGCCGATTGAAACTTTAATTTGAATATTTCCAATTCGCTTATGTACAAAATACATTTTCGAACGGCTGCCGACTCGGACACCAAAACCGGTCAGCTTCGTGTCGTAATACACCACATAGCCATCGGCTGACAACGGCAGGCGGTCAACGGCTTTATCGGTCAGTTTCATCTTCGGCATTAAGCATCTCCGGCATCAAGTAAAATTTGTAGCATATTTGTAGCAAAATTTATAATAATTGCCGAAACAGAATTAACACGATAAGAAACAAAAGGAAACAAAAAAGAAGGAAAACAGCACGATAGCACGCAGTGTGAGTATGCAGGAATTGACGTTTTGTGGAAGTAACAGGGACTTAAAATCCCTCGGCAGAAATGCTGTGCCGGTTCGATTCCGGCTTCGGGCACCATAAAAACAAAGGCTTTACGGGTTTTTACCGTAAAGCCTTTGTTTTGTTTCAGGGGAAATTTGTAGCATATTTGTAGCAGATGGGCATTAAGACACAAACGGAAACAAAATGTTTTTGATAAAAAAGCCCCCGCCAGAAGGAGGGAGACTGGCGGGGTATAGCAACTGTTTATGGTCTTTGAAGAGCTTTCTCGCGCTTCTTGTAGATCTTGTCTATCATCGCCCATTTGAGCCATCCGCCCAGATAGCACATCACCTCTTCTGTTTCCCGACATTGCGGGATACCGTCTATTTCCATGATTGAGCAGGCCACGTGCATGAACTCGTGCATCATGATGCTTTCCCGTCCGGCGTCTTTAACCCAGCAATAAACGTCTCCGTTGATTATCCGGACCAGACCATCATAACCGGCTGACAGTTCGCACCTGGTTCTTTTACCTCTCAGTTTGTAGATTGCGTCCATGGCCTCGATATGATCACAATCACCAACAAAGAAAACTGAACAGTTAAAAATCGGTACGTCCGTTAAATGAGTAACCATCACCACCCCATGAATCTGTATTCTGCGTTGCCGCCTACATAGCCCTCAACCTGTCCGCCACTGCCGTTGATTGGAGCTCTCAATTGCGCTTCTGCTTGCGCATGGGCGTCTTTGATCCTGAACAAATCGCGCTTGAGGTAGATCTTTACCTTCTGGCTGCCATCGGTGTGAAGTTCGTATCCCAATCCCAGATAGTTTTGACGCTCCAGGGCAAACCAGGGCGCTTCCTTCATCTTTACTTCAGTTTTGGCTTCACCGGTCTGTGTATCAACGGTGGTGATCGTTATCGCTCCATTCGGAGCAGGGTCTATATCAGCAGTGTCGATGACCTCGTCTTTTGGATCATCGATATGTGCTTCCGGAAATTTCCGCTTGACCGATTCTTTCGGCACGATCCGGAGCGGAACCTTCAGCAGCGGCCCGTCAACCTTCTTGGCAGAAACCGCAGGTTTGGCAGCGACGAATCCGGCCACCGGCAGCTGCGGGCGGCCNNACCATTTCGACCAGGCGAGGTAAATCAATACTGCCAGTAGTATCCCGCCATAGAGGTATCTACGCCAGGTTGGAAGTTTTGACAGCCCGGCTGTGAAATTATACAGTCTGGCTGTCATTTGTCGCACCCTGCAGCAGTTCGGTTTTGTGCTGGCTGCCTTCCGAGCTGCCGAAGTAGAATCCGAATACATCCTTGACCATTGCTCCGAGCGCCCCGGTTAAAAGCAGAACGGCTTCACGGCTACCCGTTTTGATCTCGGTATAGATCAGCGTGACGATGCAGGCCAGAAAGCCCACGGTGATCAGCAGTGCCATGTAACACTTAAATCCTTTGGTATCCTTCACTTCAAAGTCCTCCCGCATACGCTATTTGTACACCATCGTTTTTGACCATCCGTGGCGGTTGGAGCGCCGCAACAGGGGCAGGTATCGCCGTCGTGCCAATGAGTCCGCTGCTTGTCGGCCATCAGTCCACCTCCTGACAACGCTTGAATATTCGTTCAATCTTTACCGCGTATTCTGCAATGGTTTCTGCGCAATCCAACCAATTGATGATTTTTCTGGAGTTCACGTAATCGCATTTTTCACCGTTGATATATTTAGGCAGCCCCACGCCGGTATAAAGCCCCTTGCGCATGCATACGCTCATGTTGATGTAGGCTATTTCCGGGTCCAGCAGAGCCATGTTGTCGTTTGCGTCTCCGGGTTGGTCTCCGACAGTCAAATCAAATTTACGTCCGTTCTTTGCTTCCCACCTGGCGATAACGTCCGGGTATTCACGGGGAAGAACTTTTTCCAACATTTCCGAGTTGTTCTCGCCGGTCGTCTGGGTAAAACCTTTCCCGGCATAAATAGCGCCCTCTTCAGGAGTATCGTTGCCCAAAACCTTACCGACTTTTGTCTGACTCCCATAGCGGCCGA
>OMOF01000683.1:1389-2148 GCA_900290375.1 Candidatus Desulfosporosinus infrequens | reverse complement strand
ATTACACAGATTAAGAACGATTAGATAGAAACACACAGACAAAGGATAAAGGGGATGGAGAATTCACAGACCTATGCCATTATTGGTGCAGCAATGGAGAAGCGTTTTATCAGGCGGCAATAGCAATTGAGTTGGCTGAAAAAGGGATTCCGTTTCAAAAAGAAGTTTCGATTGGAATAAATTACAAAGGCAAAGAACTGAATTGTATACAGAGCGGACTATATTTGTTATAACGAGCTTCTTGTTATGTATTTAATCTGTGTTAATCTGTGTAATCTGTGGTTGATTAACTGAGTAGAATCCTCTTTCTGACGGGCGTGACCTTGTCAGAGAGGGGATTTTTAATTTCGAGTCGGACGCCTTCACTAAGGCTTGATGTCAGCAAAGTTTCTTTAAATGTTTAAAAGGTTGTGGGAGGAACTAGCTTCTTTCTTGTCGAATATGGATAAGTCATGGAAAGTATCTACGATTTATCGAATAGTAAGGATGAGGAATAATTATGTGTTCACGCCAACGCCAACTATGGAAGATTATCTCTGTACTGATCATCGGACTTTTTTTTATACAATTAATCCCGGTCAAATCGGTTTCAGCTGCCGTCCCTCCAACCACCTATTACACTGATATTGGCCATAAAATCGAGGTTATGGCCGATAAATATAACATTCCTCCTGTCCTGCTTAAATCGATCGCCTGGATGGAAAGTGGCTGGAAACAATATCAATTAGATGCCACGGGACAACCATTATTAGACCAACC
>OMOF01000683.1:0-1381 GCA_900290375.1 Candidatus Desulfosporosinus infrequens | reverse complement strand
TCTTCCTATAATCCCACGGATACAGTAACGATAAACAAACTAAAAACCGATATCAATTATAATCTTGAAGTAGGTTGCCAAACCCTTAATCAAAAATGGCGGGCTAGTCCCAAGTTAGGAAATGGGGATCGCAATGTTTTAGAAAACTGGTATTTTGCAGTATGGGCCTACAACTGCTGGGGTGCCAGAAATAATCCTAATAACCTAACCGGTAAAGACGCCTATCAGGATTCGATCTTTAGCCTTATGGGGCAAAAATATAATAGTGCCATTACATTCGCTCCAGGGGCTACAATACCCGCCAAATCCCTTTTGCCTCTAGTAGATCCTCCCAGCTTAACGAGCCAATGGAGTACACCGACCCCGACGCATACTGGGGATCTCTTGATCGACCCGAATGTATTGATTTCAACGGGTGGGGGTTCTGGTGCTGATGCCGCTAACGGAGATTACTGGTACAACTTTTATATAGATCCCAAATGCCGGGGCAATTATTACATACAAGCCTTAGGGTTTTACAATACAGCCTATGATAGCGCATTGGTCACGGATAAGTCGATCGTCTCGCAGAAAATTCTTAGCACTGAAAGTAATCTCTTAGCTGAAGCGGATACTCTGATGCTTAACAAGACCGCTGCCTCAAATGCGAGTGCTGCTAAAGACTACTGGACCGTCCTACAGGGGCCGAGCTTGGATGCTGGGATTGTAAATCGGGCGACAATAGGCGTACAACAAGCGAATAACGCTATTACAGTGTCAACACCGCCTCCAACATCAACGTCAACATCAACTTCGGCTCCTCAGTTTTCCACTCTCGTCCGGATTCAAGGCTCAGATCGGGTGGATACCGCAATTCAACAAGCCTTAGCGGGTTGGCCACAAGGAACTTCTTCGGTAGTGTTAGCCCGTTCCGATGATTTTCCAGATGCACTGGCCGGAGTTCCCTTGGCCGCTCAGTTGGACGCTCCAGTGCTCCTAACCTCACCACAGGGACTGGATAGCCGACTAACAGCGGCCCTCCAAGCGCTTCATCCCGCCAAGATTTACCTTTTGGGAGGAGAGGGAGCCTTAAGCGCCAAAGTCAGTGCTGACTTAAACACTCTTGGGTGGGACACTGGGAAACAGATTCGACTAAGCGGAGCGAATCGTTACGCGACAGCGGCCAGCATTGCCCAGGCTAGCACAGGGGCGAATTCGGCAGTCGCCATTGCTACCGGAGATAATTTTCCGGACGCACTAAGCATCGCCTCAATTGCAGGGCAGGAAAAAATGCCCGTATTACTTACCTCAAAAACTCAAATCCCGCCGGAGACTATGGCTGCTCTGAAAAAAATGAAGCCCACACAGGTATATCTCATTGGCGGGACAGGGGTCATCTCAG
>OMOF01000189.1 GCA_900290375.1 Candidatus Desulfosporosinus infrequens | reverse complement strand
CTCTGTTAACCGCCGCACAGACTCTTGGACCCCTTGAACATCTGATTCAATACTTCCTGCTGATAACTTTGTATTATCGGCCAACTTCCTTACTTCTTGCGCCACGACTGCGAAGCCCCGCCCATGTTCACCAGCACGTGCAGACTCAATTGAAGCGTTTATTCCCAAGATATTGCTTTGAGAAGAAAGTTTTCTAATTTCGTCTGTGATATACGCAACATGTGTGATCTCCTTTTGAACAGTTTTGGTTTCGGCATCCATGGTTCTAGCCGTAGTAGAAAATTCTTCACTCTGTGCCGAAAGATTTTCTGCAGATGCCGTAATTTCTTCAACAGCAGCAAGTAGTTCTTCCCCCATGCTAACTAATTTGTCATATTGCCCGATAGATATAACTAACGAAATTGCTCCAACCACAATCTCGTTATCTATAATGGGATTAGATATCGCAACATAAGGTATCCTGAATTTTGTTTTATCATTAACCCTTACAATTATCCGTTGCCTACTTCGAATGGCTTTGTAAGCGGCTGATTGTTCTGGGACCATATCGCCTTCGTGAAACCCTATATCCAATTTTGGATTTATACAGGATTTAACCACTCGTTCTAGATCGGTGACAAGAACAGTAACATCTTGTTCATACCAATCCTTTATGTTTTGGGCCACATCTATTACACTATCCAGCTTCAATACAATACCACCCTTATTTCAATCTTCGGAAGGTCTTTAGCACTATTTTATAATACTAAAGTAATGATATATAAATTCAACAATTTATCCGAATATTCCTGCCATAAATACAAATATCGAATAATAAAGCAGAACGTTAAAAGAACGTTCTGGCAGTATCTATTTCAAACATGCGATTTTTCGTATCCCCACCTCACCTAAGACACCCCAATCCATCAGGACAATATAAAACAACGCCAGCACATAATAAGCTAATCACCCAAACAAGCAATAGGCTAAATGAATCGAACCAAAATTGGAATCGCACTCATAGACGTGTGACTTTTAGGGTTAGACTAGAATTCAACAGTGTTTAGCAAAAAAACAGTCGTCATTGGTCCTTGTGAACTTAATAAATTATGTTTTTCTAGTATCATACAAAACACTTATTTTATTAACTTGAATCGGTTGTCTGACGACTTTAGCATCATGATTGTAAAAACGGAGCGGACATATACATGTATCGGGGGCTGGCGTCGAGATGTATAGCTCCTTCGTATCCTGTTGGTACGACGCATACAAGATTCAGAAAAGATTCAGAAAGGATTCAGCTAATTTTCAGCTAAACCTCAGCTTTATTTCAGACTGTAATTGCATAATGATATTGTCTTACAGATACATATTGTAAGCGCAACTGAAAATTGAAAGGGAGTATTGAAATGATGAAAATTAGAAAAGCAAGCACAATTGCAATGGCTGCGGCGATGGTAACACTTATCTCAGCATCTTCTGTATTAGCAGATACGACAAGCAATAGTTCAGTACATGCTCCAAAATTTCCTCAAGCACAGTCCGGCGGAGTTAACGGTGGGCTTATGACACCTGCAAATGGTGGATCTAATCAAGGCCCTAATAATGGCGGACCTACAACTGCTTTGGATGCTCTCGTAACGGCGGGTACAATTACTCAAGCTCAGGAAACTGCTATTCAAACTGCTATTCAAACTGCGATGTCAACAGCTACAAAATCACAAGCTGGATTACAAATTGCTTTGGATGCTCTTGTAACGGCGGGCACAATTACTCAAGCCCAAGAAACTGCTATTGAAACTGCCATTACACCACCCACAAATGATGGATCTAATCAAGGCCCTAATAATGGCGGACCTACAACTGCTTTGGATGCTCTCGTAACGGCGGGTACAATTACTCAAGCTCAGGAAACTGCTATTCAAACTGCGATGTCAACAGCTACAAAATCACAAGCTGGATTACAAACTGCTTTGGATACTCTTGTAACGGCGGGCACAATTACTCAAGCCCAAGAAACTGCTATTGAAACTGCCATTACACCACCTACAAATGGCGGTTCCAATCAAGGTACTAACAGTTGACCTATTTAGATGCTCTCGTAACGGCGGGCACAATTACTCAAGCATAGGAAACTGCTATTCTAGGTTCCTCTCTGGGAAAGAGTCTGTTATCTATATAAAGATTCCACTTCACTAAGTTTTAAAACAATATTGAATCTCTAATTGATAAGGAGTAATCTTCATTGGAATCCAATTTGAGGATTACTCCTTATTTCCGAGACACTATTACAAGCTGGTTTTAAGGTTTAGTCATTGGCTGAATATGCGCCGATCAACATTATTTTGATAGATTGTTGATTTAACACTCAGCAAACTTTCAGCTGACATTCAGCTAACTTTCAGCTAACTATATAGTTAAATATCTACTGTATTACGATAATAACAGTAGATGTATTTATCTTTATGTCCATAGTTCACTTGCAAGGATTTTGATCTATACTGCCTACCCACTAATTTATTGATTTGAGAAAAAGGAAGCAAGGGCTCTTTTTCTATAAAAGAAAGGGGATTTTTAATGAGTATCTCATCCATCAGCAGTACTACCTCAAACTCAAATGCTACTTTAATGGCTCAATTACAGGCGATTATTAGTCGGAAAAATAGTGAAAGTGGAAGTGGAAATACTAACACTGTTAGTACTTCCACTTCGCAGGATAGTGCTGAATTTAGTCCACAAGCACTGCAAGCGTTTAACAGTTCTAAGACCAATCCTTTAGATGCTCTAGTCACTAATGGTACAATTACTAAAGCCCAAGAAACTACTATTGATAGCACATTGCAGGCTGCAATGCAATCACAAATCGGTTCACAAGTTCAATCTAGTACAACATCCACAAGCAGTACCACTAAAGTTGATCCACTGTCTAGCTTAGTATCTAGCGGATCAATAACTCAAGCTCAATCAGATGCAGTAAAAAGTGCTTTTCAAGCTGCGCATAAAGGTCACCCTGGCGGAGGTGAAGCAACCAAATCTGATCCGTTAGACAGCCTAGTTACTGACGGAACAATTACTCAGGATCAAGAAAATGCAATTCAAAGTGCATTACAATCTGCTATGCAATCACAATCCAGCTCAGGAAATTCAACTCAGACAGACCCACTGTCTAGCTTAGTATCTAGCGGATCAATAACTCAAGCTCAATCAGATGCAGTAAAAAGTTCTTTCGATGCGGCACGCACATCAGAATCATCGACTACGACTGATCCTTTAGCAAGCCTAGTCTCAGCTGGCACTATTACTCAGGATCAAGAAAATGCAATTCAAAGTGCATTACAGACTGCTATGCAATCACAATCTAGCTCAGGAAGTTCAACTCAGACAGACCCACTGTCTAGCTTAGTATCTAGCGGATCAATAACTCAAGCTCAATCAGATGCAGTAAAAAGTTCTTTACAAGCTGCCATGGGATCACAATTAAGTTCTACTTCTAATTCTACAAATCCATTGGATAGCTTAGTATCTAATGGATCAATTACACAAAATCAAGAGAATACTATTAATTATACATTTGCAGCAGCTATGCAGGCGTACGGTGCCAACCAAATGACGTAAAACACATGGATTTACGAGTTCAATAAACAATGGCGCCAGCATTCTATCGATAAGGATGCTGGCGCTATTGTCATAATCTATAGTTAAAACATCTCCTTCATTTCAACCCCCGTCTTAAACAGGCAAAATATAAAAGGTGTAAGCATCTCCTCAAAAAGAAATCAGATACACGATTAAGCCAATGGCAATAAGAATATTGGTCGTTCCCATCTGAAATCGGTTAATAAAAGTAGTGGTACCAGGAAATACATACCCTATACCAACACCCACCGCCATTGCTAAAAAAATCCACAAGGTTAAGTAGCGATCTAGAAATGATAACTTGCGGCTTACTGGTAATTCGATACTCATGGTGTACTCAACTCCTTCTATTCTTATCTAAATGTTTCGGGAAGATCATTAATATTTTCCACTTCAAATTATTAGGGCAAACTCATTCGGTAACTGAGATGTCTCGATTGCCGTTGCCGTTTTAGCTCAGCCTTTAGAGCAATAACTGCAAATTTCCTCTCCGCATATTGATCGACTTTATTGATCTACTCAAACTCATTGCTTGACTAGCTTTTACTCTGAACTGAATTTCAACATCCTTGTATGGGATCTCTTTCTGCATAATTATCCGTTAGCTTTGTAATTTCATTGAGCATGTTCTTTGCTGCTTCGCAGACCTCTTTGCTTAATGAGTAGTGCATCCATTTACCATGCCGGCGACTATCAACAAGTCCTGAATCACATAATATCTTCATGTGATGTGATAAGGTAGATTGTGCAATATTTAGATCTTCTAAAATTTCGCAGGCACACCTCTCTCTGCTTTGTAACATTTCAATAATCATCAGCCGATTGGGATCGCTAAGTGCTTGAAATACTTTAGCGTTGTTTTCATACTTATTTTCCATTAGGCCACCTCAAATCTACATTTGTCGATATGTAATATTATACACGTCATATCGATAAATGTAAATATAATTGAGAGTAAAATCAAAATTGAATAAAATCTCCGTGCAAAAAAAGTCTCAGCAAAATTACCCTTCGTTCCAATTGAAGTCCCTAAATTTCATATGTTTACCTTTTAGTTTTGGCATCGTCTTGGGTAATGCAGCGCCGCACATGAGTCCTCCACGTAGTATTGCTGAACAATTCCATTGTTTTTAACACGTTTCTTGGTCTGTGTAGTGTGACACCTGAGCCTCATAGCTCGATAACTGCTCTTCATTATCCGTACTTACGCGACAATAAGCGCAAACCCTAAGTTTTGCCGTCGCCTCAAGTCCCTGTAATTCTTGTCTTGGTTTTGCCGGAATCATTGTTACATTTGCCATTTTCGAATCCCCCCTTAAATTAAATCACGGCTTCGTTTTAAGGTGTAATGTTCCTCAAAACGAAGGCCGTATTTTAAATGAAACTCCAAAGTGGTGCATTCCTTGACTACTATTTTCTCAATGATTGAAGTGTATAAATCCTCACTAAACTCTAAAATGTTACCATCCTGGGCTTCAAGGATGGCCTCAAGTTCCAAGGTTCTGGCCATCCGACTGTCTTGGTTTGCCGTTTCTGCCATCCAAATGGTCCGTACAAGAGTTGTAGTGAATCCGATTTTCGGACACCTTTTGAGTGTTCTTTGTTTTTCAAGGAGTGACATTCTTGTCACCCCTTTTGAACTTTCCTATCATCGAATAGGTATCGGATTAAACGAAACCTANNAGATAAGCCTAATTGGTTGATAAATCTCTGTCGATATAATCGACTGCTTCTTTTGGGAACACTTTAGAGAACGAAAGGAAGTAGAAAGTCGATTTCCATACCGATATACTCTTGACTCTACTCGTTAAGGGGAGATTGATTTTTCAAGAATACTCTGCAATTCGAAAATTCTCTTACAAAAAGTTAAAGTAAACGATAACCAACACCAGGCTCACTAATAATATGGCGTGGTCTGGATGGATCTTTCTCTAACTTTCTCCTAAGCTGTCTCATATAAACCCGAATATACTGATTATCATCCTCGTGCGTCGATCCCCAAACGGTACGGAGCAAATACTGGTGGGTAAGGACTTTTCCGGCGTTTACTGCTAAGTGTTTCACTAAGTCATACTCAGTAGGAGTTAACTTCACTTCTGTCTTGCCTATTTTAACGTGGCGAAGGGCAAAATCTATGGATAAGTCGTCAAATTTTAAGATGGGTTCTTCACTCGTACTAATTGTATGACGCAGACTGGCGCGTATGCGGGCTAATAGTTCACCCATACTAAACGGCTTAGTTACATAGTCATCAGCACCAGAATCAAGGGCTGCAATCTTATCGAATTCCTGAGCTTTAGCTGATAAAATGATTATAGGGACTTTCGACCATTCCCTTAACATGCGAACAACGTCTTGTCCATCAATGTCCGGTAATCCTAAATCTAAGATTACTACATCTGGGCGAAATCGAGCTACCTCATCGAGACCCTCTTGACCCGTTTCAACGTCCTTAACATCAAAGCCATGGCTTGTTAAGCTGACACGTAAAAACCGACGAATTTGTTGTTCATCATCAATCACTAAAATCCGTGGCCCTTTGTTTTCCATTTTACACTCCTTTATTCATAACTGGAACTTCTTCCATGGATTTATTGGATAAAGGTAAGGTAAACGTGATGGTAACCCCACCGAGTCGATTATTTTTAGCCCATATTTCCCCACCGTGCACTTCAATAATTCCTTTACAAATAGCTAAACCAAGTCCCGTTCCACTCACCTGAAGGGGGGAGTTGAGCCGGTAGAATTTATCAAAGATTTTACTCAAATCAGGGTCTGGAATATCTTCGCCCTGATTTGCCACCGTTGTCTCTAGCTGTTTTCCTTTCTGCTGAGTAGTGACAACTATTTTACTACCTTGTTTAGAATACTTTAGAGCATTATCCAATAAGTTTACAAGTACTTGCTCAATCAAAACACAATCTGCCTGCACCAAAGGTAAGTTCGGCTGTACTTTAATGTCCAAGGGACGATTCGTTAATAAATCTCCAAGCCTATTAACCGCAACCCCTATGACATCTTGAAGATCGCACCAATCCTTTTTTAATTTCAGCATACCGCTTTCTAGCCGTGCCATGTCTAAGAGGTTACTGACAAACCTGTTCATACGTTCTGCTCCATTGAGAATAATTTGTAACAAATCATGTCGGGCCTCAGGACTATACACAACATTCTGATCTTCTATTAGCCCTGTGACTGCACCAATTATGGAGGCCAGAGGGGTACGCAAATCGTGGGAGAGAGAATTAAAGAGCGCCGTACGTAATCGTTCAGATTCTACTAAGGAAAGGGCCTGTCTTGCTTGTTCTGCTAATTTAATTCTGTTGATAGCCATAGCTGATAACCCAACAAAGGCCTCTAATAAGCGAATACGTTCAGGGTCAAATTGCGCTTCAGATTCGTTAAACCGAATACCCAGAACCCCTTGTGCGCCCTGTTGTTCTGTGCTGAGGGGCATATATAGCGCCGCAGCGGCTCCTAAGGTTTCTGTTCCCTTACCCGCTTTTTGTCTACGATCAAATACCCAGCTCGCAACCGCTAGTTCGCTATCATTTAAGAAGTTATTAACTCCTGAATCTTTCTGAAGAACCAATCGGTCATTTTCATCCGGCAGGAGCAAAACCACTTGACCTTCCAAGGTACCGGCAACATTATTAACGATACTCTCCAACACCGCATCGAGTTTATCCACTGCGGCAATATCTCTGCTAAGCGCATATAAGGCCGAAACCCGACTCGCTCGTTGCCGTGAATACTTCACTTGGTTTTTTAATCTATCGGAAAGAGTTCCTGTCATCAAGGCCACCAGTATAAAGATCGGGAAGCTAATGAGATAACGCATATCAACTACGGTAAAACTAAAAATAGGTGGGACAAAAAAGAAATCAAAGGATATCACTCCTACAATGGCTGTGATAACTGCGGGAAATCTTCCCCAACGAGCGGCGCTTACTAAAACAGGTAGGAGAAAAAGCATTGAAATATTAACGGGTCCAAGAAAGTAACGTATGGGGATGATAATCAAAGAGATCAGTATCATCATAATAATTGATGCAAGATAGGGGATCGCAGTTAAAGAACGCCATCGTACTGAATCGGCACTTTTTCCCTTTACTTTTTCTGTCGTTGGCTGGCAATTTTGTCCTGCTTCTTGTTGGCTTCCCGGAATAACATGAATACTTATACCATGACTATGACGAATTACTTTATCAACGACTGAGCCGTGAATGATTGACCAGAAGGGAGTATGCGACGGCTTACCAATAATTATCTGTGAAACATTTCGTTTTATAGCTAACTCCAAAATCTCTCCGGCTACATCGTCCCCTGTTAAAGCAATGATTTCCGCACCCAACGTTTCCGCCAAACGAAGATTTTTGGCCATAGCATCTCTTGTAGCTTCATTTCTTGGCAGGCGATGAAGGTGAGGTTCCACATGCACCGCTAACCATTCCACATTTTGACTGGTCGCCATTCTCTTGGCGATACGAATTAACATAGCGGAAAAAGGGCTGGCGCTTATACAAACCAAAACCTTTTCCCCAGTGGGCCAAGGACCGGCGATTCCATTAACTCGCATATAACATTCCAACTGGCGATCAACTTTCTTGGCAGTGTAACGAAGGGATAACTCCCTTAGCGCATTGATATTACCAGGACGAAAGAACTTTTGTAAGGCCTCAGTTGCCTGTCCGGCACCATAAATCTTACCATCTTTAAGTCTTTGAATTAACTCTTCAGGCGGGATATCAATCAGTTTAATTTGAGACGCGGTTTCTAAAATTTGGTCAGGAACCGTCTCCCGCACCGTAACCCCTGTGATCTGGGCTACTATATCGTTTAATGTCTCTAAGTGTTGGATGTTTAATGTGGTATAAACATTGATTCCCGCCGCCAATAATTCTTGGACATCCATGTAACGTTTTTTATGTCGCGAACCTATAACATTGGTATGGGCTAGTTCATCAACCAAAACAATTTGGGGACGTCGGGCTAAAATGGCGTCCAAATCCATTTCATAAAACGTTTTGCCCTTATAATCCTGAGGTTTTGTCGGAATAATGGGTAACCCTTTGAGCATGGCCTCAGTTTCAGCTCTCCCGTGAGTTTCAACTAAACCCACCACAACATCCATTCCTTCTGACAATTTATCCCTGGCCAGATCGAGCATAGCATACGTTTTACCCACCCCGGCGGCGGCCCCCAGGAAAATCGCAAGTTTCCCGAGGCCCTCCTTCTCAAGGCTAGCTAGCAACTCGTCGGGGTCTATTCGTTTTTCCTTTGTCATTTAGCCTTCACCCTTCACCCAACTTATAACGAATCTAAAGCCATATTTAATTGCAGCACATTGACCCGTGGTTCACCCAGAAATCCGAACTGCCTACCCTCTGTATACTGGTCGACAAGAGACTGAACCGTTTGTTCACTAACATTCCTAGCTTTAGCAACTCTGATCACTTGAATTTGAGCAGCTTCGGGAGTAATATCAGGGTCCAAACCACTGGCCGAAGCTGTAATCAAGTCTCCAGGTACAGGAGTCGTTGCAGATAATCCATTATCTGTTCTCACCTTCTCCGCTAGCTTGGCTGCGGAGTCTATAAATGCTTTGTTCGTTGGTCCCAAATTAGAGCCACCTGAATTGGTTGCATCGTAGCCATCTTTGCCCGCTGCTGAGGGACGACTATAAAAATAGCGCGCATCGTTAAAGTTTTGCCCGATTAGGACAGACCCTATAGGTTGGCCACTCTTGTAAGCTAGAGAACCCTCAGCTTGTTTAGGGAAAATAACCTTCGATAGGCCTGTAACGACTAAAGGATAAGCGATACCCGTTAACAAGGTCATTACAAGTAACATCATTAAGGACCTACCCAATGTTTTAAGCATAGTTAATCCTCACCCTTTCCAACTATATCCTGATTTCAGATATCGTATTTCCATAAAAACGTTTGTTCCATTAGCTTAAATGTAACATAACCAAAAGCATGTCAATCAGCTTAATTCCGATAAAGGGAGCAATGATACCACCTAAACCATAGATCAAGAGATTGCGTCGCAAAATGATATTAGCTCCCAAGGGACGATAGGTAATTCCACGTAAGGCTAGAGGAACCAAGGCAACGATAATCAATGCGTTAAAAATTACCGCTGAGAGAATAGCGCTTTGAGGTGTCGCTAGCCCCATAACATTTAACACACCTAATTCAGGGTAAGTCACGACAAACAAGGCCGGAATAATTGCAAAGTACTTGGCAATGTCATTGGCGATACTAAACGTGGTTAATGACCCTCTTGTCATTAACAGCTGCTTACCGATCTCCACAATCTCTATTAATTTGGTGGGATTACTGTCCAGGTCCACCATGTTACCCGCTTCTTTCGCTGCCTGAGTGCCGCTGTTCATAGCCACACCGACATCCGACTGGGCCAAGGCGGGAGCATCGTTCGTTCCGTCTCCAGTCATAGCAACCAAGTGGCCTTTGGCTTGATACTCCCTGATTAACTTCAATTTTTGTTCAGGTGTTGCCTCGGCCAGAAAATCATCCACACCGGCCTCTGCGGCAATAGCGGCAGCCGTTAACGGATTATCCCCTGTAATCATGACCGTTTCGATGCCCATGCGACGAAGTTGAGCAAACCGTTCTTTAATTCCGCCCTTAACGATGTCTTTAAGGTAAATGACGCCTAAGGCTTGATTACCCTCTGCTACCACCAGCGGAGTGCCACCTTGTTTAGCAATGGTTTCAATGGCCGTTTTCACCTCAGGAGCCATTTCGCCCCCTTTTTCCCGCAAATATTTTTCAATTGTGTCCATGGCTCCTTTGCGGATTTCTCGACCCTGTAAATCAACACCACTCATCCGAGTTTGAGCGCTGAAGGGAATAAAGGTTGCTCCTAGAGCCGTAATATCTCGTTCTCGCAAATTAAATTTTTCCTTGGCCAAGATCACAATACTTCGACCCTCAGGGGTTTCGTCCGCGAGAGATGACAATTGGGCGGCATCCGCTAACCTTTCCGGCGTTACGCCTGGGGCAGGTACAAATTCTGTGGCCATTCTGTTTCCGAGGGTAATGGTTCCAGTCTTATCCAAAAGCAGTACCCCTACATCCCCGGCAGCTTCCACTGCCCTGCCGGACATTGCTAAGACATTGCGCTTTAACAATCGATCCATCCCAGCTATACCAATAGCACTGAGCAAGCCTCCGATAGTAGTAGGGATCAAACAAACTAATAAAGCCGCCAGCACAGGGATGGATACCATGGCTCCCGAATAGATAGCAAAGGGCTCTAAAGTCGCAACGGCTAGTAAGAAAACAATGGTCAAGCCAATCAATAAAATGGTCAAGGCTATTTCATTCGGTGTTTTCTGGCGCTTAGCCCCTTCGACTAGACTGATCATGCGGTCAAGAAACGTTTCCCCCGGATTGGCGGTGATCTTCACCTTGATCCAATCAGAAAGGACCTTAGTGCCGCCAGTAACGGCACTGCGGTCGCCGCCCGATTCTCTAATCACAGGGGCCGATTCGCCCGTAACCGCACTTTCATCGACCGAAGCAATGCCTTCAATAATTTCTCCATCGCCGGGTATAAACTCCCCTGTCTCCACAAGTACAATGTCTCCCTTAACCAGTTTGGCAGCCGAAATGTTTTCAACTTTTTCTCCGACTAACTTTTTAGCGATCGTTTCACTCCTGCTTTTTCGAAGAGATTCAGCCTGGGCTTTCCCTCTTCCCTCAGCCAAGGCTTCGGCAAAGTTAGCAAATAAAACGGTAATCCATAACCAGGCTGCAATCTGGACGTCAAACATAAAGGTTTTCATCAAACCGCCTATATCTCTTATAGCAAAGTAAGTGGTCAAGACCGCTAAAATTTCCACCACGAACATGACTGGATTCGTCCACATGGACCGAGGATTTAATTTTGTAAAGGATTCTTTAATAGCCCTTGCTAAAATTGAACGAGTAATACTTGACTTTTTTGTACTCATAGTTTTCTCACTCCTCCTTAAAAGGCCTTGCCAGCCAACATTAATAGGTGCTCAACAATGGGCCCTAAAGCTAGAGCTGGGAAAAAGGTCAATGCTCCCACAACTAATACAACTCCCGCCAAGAGACCTGAAAATAAGCCCCCAGTTGTCTCAAAAGTCCCTGCACCTGCTGGGGTTATTTTTTTGGTAGCCATACTTCCAGCAATAGCCAGAACCAGAACTATTGGGCCAAAGCGACCAATGAGCATACATAAACTAAGGATAATATTGTAAAAAACGGTGTTGACACTGAGTCCGGCAAAAGCACTGCCGTTATTAGCTGACGCAGAAGAAAAAGCATAGAGTATTTCACTTAAACCATGAGGCCCGGGGTTGGCAATAGCAGAGGTGCCTGCCGGAACGAGCACAGCCAAGGCGCTACCTAATAAAATACAGGCTGAAGGAATAAGCACGGCCAGGATAGCCATCTTCATCTCAAACGACTGTATCTTTTTACCTAGGTATTCTGGCGTTCTGCCAACCATCAGACCAATTATAAACACTGTCAAAATCACAAACAGCAACATAGCATATAAACCTGACCCGACGCCGCCAAACACTACTTCACCCAACATGAGTTGGAGCATGGGTGGGAGTCCTCCTAAAGGAGTAAGGCTATCAAGCATTGTATTGACGGCACCGGTACCTGTTGCTGTGGTTATCGTTGAAAACAAGGCTGAGTTGACAACCCCAAACCTTACTTCTTTACCCTCCATTACAGATGACCCGGTTATGCCAATATGACTGATCAGCGGGTTGCCCGCTATTTCAGCGCTATACGTTGTACCAACCATTAACAACAACAGAACTAACATTGCTCCGAAAATGACCTTGCCTTGCTTAGAATCTTTTAACATCTTGCCAAAAGAAAAAGTCAATGCGACAGGGATGATGAGTAAAAATAACATCTCCAAAAAATTGGTAAAGGGGGTAGGGTTTTCAAAGGGATGAGCGGAGTTGGCATTAAAGAATCCTCCACCGTTGGTCCCAATCATTTTGATTGCTTCTTGTGAAGCTACTGGACCCATAGCTAAGGTTTGACTCGCCCCTTGAAGGGTATGCACTGTGAGATAGGGAGAGAAGTTTTGAATCACCCCTTGGGAAACCAGTAACAGGGCTCCCACCAGGGACATAGGTAGGAGTATCCATAGTGTAGAACGAGTCAAATCAGACCAAAAGTTACCAATTGATTTGGCTTGGTGACGACTAAGACCCCGAATGAGAGCGACCAAAACAGCTATGCCTGCCGCAGCCGAGAGAAAGTTATGAACCGTTAAGCCTGCCATTTGGCTTAGGTAGCTCATGGTTGATTCACCCGCATAGGCCTGCCAGTTAGTATTAGTGTTAAAACTGACAGCAGTGTTCCAGGCTAGATCCCAGTTCAGTCCTCCAAATCCTTGCGGGTTAAGAGGCAAATGCCCTTGAACTAGGAGAAGTAGGAAGAGAGAGACAATACCAACAACACTAAAGGCCAAAAGGGATAGGGCATATTCCCACCAGTTCATTTCTTTTTCGCCGTCAATCCCGCAGATACGGTAAATAAGCCTTTCCAACGGTCCCATAACCCTGTCCATGAAGGTCTTCTCACCCTGGTATACTTTGGCCATGTACCGACCAAGCGGAATGGCTAAAGCGATGAGTACAACAAAGTAAAATGCCATTTGTATAAAATCATTACTCGTCATCATAATTCCTCCGCTTTCATTAGAGTGTAACTAAGATAAACTAAAAGTCCGATAGCAACGATGCCGCCTAAGATCATATCAGCCATTTATCTTCCCCCTTACTGAAGTTTCTTTGGTATCATGGTCCAGTTCGTAAAAGGTCATGTTGTTTAGATTCTGTCGCCCATGTTACATTGATGGACGATTAACTCGCCAAATAGGAATGACCACCAATAAGTAGTTATATCACTATGTATCCTCCTTCTCTGGGGGTTCTCGGTTATCGCTGTTGTGTCCATGAAATTGAAGCTCCATTACCTTTACCTTATCTGATAAAGAGTACTCCCGTACATTTACTATCTCACAGTCTTTAGGGGCTGTTCGTCGATGAACACCTTCTAGGTACGTTATAAATTTATCGATAAACATGTGCTTACCAGTCTCAAACCTCCATCTTTCTACAATCATATAAATGATTAGTAACCCAATTAACCAATATCCGATAATAACCCCCTTTGACAAGTCTCTAATCAGCATTATTATTTAGCCTCCATTATCCATTACTCACTCTGGTTACTATCGCTAATATTTCCTTCTTTTTTTGCATAGTTTACCCCCTCGGTCTTTTCATATTCTAAATTACAACCTTATTATAAATCAAATTTCCATAAAAATGGCATAAAGATAGCATGCTAAGATGTAAAATTAACATAAAAAATTAAGTTTAGAATTGTATTCATTATTCTAGCTGAAATATTACTAATTTTTAAAATACCAGGATACAAACTAAAGATGACTATCTTCTGTATTTTATTTTTTATACTACTTAATTATCAGTTACTTAAATATATTATCATATATTACATTTCAATTAATCTTTATAATTTTTTTATGCTTATAAGGTTATTTTTTATAATAACTTTATAAGCATAAAAAATAATTCTTGTCACAACACTAACATTCAGATAATTCAAAATGAAAAATGATAAACTATTTCTTAAGAGGTATTTTTAATGATTTAGTATAAAATGCAATTAATAAGTCTACATTATATTTATTGATTCTATCCCACTATGCCCTCCCCCCTGTGTTACGATAGTTGTCGTAGGGACTAAG
>OMOF01000578.1 GCA_900290375.1 Candidatus Desulfosporosinus infrequens | reverse complement strand
AAATACGCTGGCGAGAAAATTTCCATCTTCTCAACCAACGCATTACTCACTTACTACCATAAACGGCGTATTCCATACGATCTCAATATCTAAGCCCTCGCCCTTTCGTTCATATACCACTATTTTATCGATCAGCATAGCCAAATCTGCGTGGGTAAGTTCCTGCTTATCAACAATCTCTCTCAAGATATCCAGTGCGCTCGCTACCTCTTCTTTCTCATTATCTCGGACCTCCTGTACGCTTTCAGCTTCAACCAACTGACGTTCCAATTTCTCGAGCTCGGCACTTGATTCTTGTGTCATTTCGAGGAACAATTCTTCGCTTATCAGTTCCTTCGCGAGCTGCTTGGAATAATTCTTTATCTCACCCTTTTTGGCGTGTATAGCAGTTTGTAGCCTATCTATAACCTTTCCATTATCCTTGTTTGATTGCCGTCTATCCTCAAGGCTTTTGTCGAGGTTATCCATTTTGAGAAGACCACTTTTGTAAAGCACTTCAAGTTGATTAAAAATAACACTGTCAATGTCATCGTGTTTCAACTTATGCAATGAACAATACGCTTTGCCGTATGTGTTATAGGTAGTGCAAACGTAAGATCTTACGATACCCTCCTTTCTTTTTGCGCCAATAGTAACGAGGTTTTTCCCACATTCGCCGCATTTCAAAAGGCCAGTATACTTGTAAATTGTATTGTTCTTCGCTCTGACACCGTTCTCAACCCTTTTAATAAACGTAGCATTGACTGCTTCAAATTCAGCCTTATCTATGATTGCCGGTATAAGCCCTACATGCACAAACTGTTCTTCGGGTGCAACTTTTATCATTTTATTAGTTCTGATCTTTGTTCTTTTGGTCGTTCCCCGGCGGACCGTTCCAGTATAAACGTCATTTTTAAGAATTCGCTTAACTGTACCGCCGTACCAGAGGTGCTTAAAATCCCACTCTTTCTTCCATCCATACCCATATAAAGTTTCCTTCCTTACTGCTGGCGTTTCTACGTGATGCTCATTCAGGTACTTGGCGATTTTATTTAGTCCATTTCCTTCGGCATATAGGCGAAAAAGAAGCCGCACTGTTTCAGCGGCTTCTTCATCAATGATACATTTATTTTTATCGGCAGGGTCCTTCATATATCCGAAATGGGAGACATGAACCTCCCCGTTTTTCTGTTTGGTTCTCAGAGCATCTTTCGTTTTTCGGCTGATATCACG
>OMOF01000865.1 GCA_900290375.1 Candidatus Desulfosporosinus infrequens | reverse complement strand
TCTCTTCAAGATCGGTGTTCATGTCCTGCAATTGCCTTGTACGGTTGCCGACAATTATTTCAAGCTCAACATTTAATTTTCGTAGATTTTCCTCGACTTGCTGACGTACATTAATTTCTTCCTCAAGCGCTGTATTCATTTCTTCAAGTACATTATTAGCTTCTTCCAGCTGTGCTTGTAGGATTCGCAAATTCAAGTGAGTCCTTACGCGCGCCAGTACTTCCTCCTGATGAAATGGTTTGGTAATATAATCAAGGCCTCCAACCTTAAAACCCTTGACTTTATCGATAACACCCTCAAGTCCACTTATAAAAATCACTGGAATTTTACGGCTGCTTTCATTCGCCTTTAATTGCCTACAAACCTCAAATCCATCCATATCGGGCATTATTAAATCTAATAAGATCAAATCCGGTATTTCCTCTATTACAGAAGCAAGGGCTAATACTCCACTATTGGCTGGTCTTACTTTGTATCCCTCAGTAGTAAGCAAATCTGTCAGTAGCTTCAGGTTATCAGGCGAATCATCAACAACCATAATTTGATGTACTATTCCTATTTCGAGATTATGACTGTTCATGATTTTCCTCCTTTCTGCTTTTTATTTCTTCCAAAAAAAAGAGCAACCTAGAATAATCCAATGTTTCACAAAATATTTTCATAGTTAACCCGATAGAAGCATCTATCCTGACTATTTGATCTATCAATACCGCAACACGATAAGTATCCAACGAGAGTGTGGCTTTGTAAAGTTCAACAAGGATTTCGTCCGGTAAAATTTTTAGTTGTTCAAATGTTAATTTGGACACTGTTACAGCTAACTCTTCCTTCTTTTGATCCTCTAAATAAACATATTTCAAACCAAGTTCCTTTTCCATTACCTCAAAGATATCATCTTCTCTGTATGGTTTGCGTACAAAATCATCACAGCCGGCAGCCAAAATCATCTCCTTTTCTTCGTTCAACGCATGAGCGGTAAGTGCCACAACTTTTGTCTTTCTACCGGTCTCAGTAGCCTTTATAATTCGTGTGGCCTCCAATCCATCCATCACCGACATGCGTATGTCCATCCAAATAAAATCTGGTTTCCACTGTTTGAAAATTTCCACTGCCTCCATACCATTACCAACATCTCTCACATCAAAGCCAACTGTTTGAAGAAGTTTAGTTAATAAATCGCGGTTTTCCTTTTTATTCTCAACAACCAGTACGCGCGGAATGCGCTGTTCCTGCTTGAGTCCAACAACAAGCCTTGAATGAGGTTTAGAAGTTAATTCACCTGCATTGCCCTGTTTAATATCAATCTCAAAACTAAAAAGGCTTCCCTTACCTATACAACTGGTCGCAGTGATCTCTCCTCCCATGAGGTTTACATAATTCTGACTGATTGCCAAACCAAGTCCCACACCGCTTTTATTAAGTCTTCCACTTTCTGTTTGTTCAAAGTAGGTATACAGCTTGTCCATCTCTTCATCTGCTATGCCAATACCAGTATCCTGCACTTCAATCAACAAACGCATTCTGTCCTGCTGCTCATTTTTTATAATTACCCTTAACTCTATATAACCTCTATCTGTAAATTTTACAGCGTTTCCCAATAAATTAATTATAACTTTACGAAGTTTTGTTATGTCCCCAACCAAATAAGATGGCAATTCATTAATTCCAAGCACCTTGAATCGTAAACCCTTAGAATCCGTACGATCTCTGAACATATTTTCGATCTCTCGTAGCAGTGCATGAAGGTCAAAAGTAACACCTGAAGTTTTGCACCCATAAAACACCCGGAATTTCCGCCTGAAATGCGACAATAAAACGGCAA
>OMOF01000630.1 GCA_900290375.1 Candidatus Desulfosporosinus infrequens | reverse complement strand
TGCGATTACAACGGCAGGAAAAACACCAGGTGGAGTAAAAACTGCTTTGGATGCACTTGTAACAGCAGGGACGATTACCCAAGCCCAAGAAGATGCTCTCGCTCCTCATAAAGGGAACTTTAATGGCGGACAAGGTGGAGTAAAAACTGCGTTGGACAGTCTAGTAAAAGCTGGAACCATTAATCAGACGCAAGAGGATGCAATTCTAGGTTCGTAAAACTCAGGAAGAGTTCATCATTTACCGACCATAACTCAAACAACTATGTGGAAGTGAAGCAGCGCTATACCTCGTCTAAGTGTCCCCTCTTAGGAGGGGACACTTAATTTCCTTTTGGATTTGTGAGGACATTTAGAAGTTTACCCTATGACCTTGTTGCAAGAAAACTAACTAAAAGGAGCGTTGTTAAAATGACAGTTATCAGTTTGCAAAAAGGACAAAAAATTGATTTAACAAAAGGAAACCCTGGTTTATCTAAAATCATTGTTGGCTTAGGCTGGGATACCAACAAATATTCAGGCGGTTTTGATTTCGACCTAGACGCTTCAGCGTTCCTACTTGATGGAAACGGCAAAGCTCGTGGACTCCATGACTTTGTTTTTTATAGCAATCTTGTTTCTGAGGAGGGTTGCGTAACGCACACGGGAGACAACCTCACAGGAGGAGGCGACGGTGACGATGAGCAAATAAAAATAGACCTCGGGATTGTTCCCGCACATGTTGATAAGATTGCTATTACTGTTACAATATATGATGCGATTGTCAGAGCTCAGAATTTTGGACAAGTATCTAATGCCTTTGTTCGCGTGATTAATGAGGTGGATGGAAAAGAAGTCATGCGTTATGATTTAGGCGAAGATTTTTCCGTAGAAACAGCTTTGGTGGTTTGTGAGTTGTATCGCAGTCAAGGTGAATGGAAATTTAATGCTATCGGTAACGGTTTCTCTGGTGGTCTGAAAGCCCTTTGCGCGAACTTTGGTTTGGACGCTGAGTAGTATAGCATCTGTTGAGCTAAAAGCAAAAGCTACAAAATACCATTAGAAGCAATTTCCTTTATGGAAGTTGCTTCTTTCTTCATGAACATCCGCTATTGCAATTGCGGGCAATTAAATGGACCGTTATCAAATTGACAGCTATCTTTTTGACGAACTTTTGAACTTACAGCGCCGCTATGAGGTAAACATACCTCCTTGTCTGACGTAAAATATCCAAGGCATCTTTGACTTGTTATTTTCTTTCATATGCCTTATTAAGTTTAACGCAATCTTTACTCAAAGTTCATGAAGGAGTTACAAATATAGTTTATGATTGTTCTGTACAACTTGATCGAATAAATACGTAGATTTTACAGGGAGTAATGACGTTAGTGGCATGTAAGGCTGAAAGTGAAAAAAGTAGCGTAGTTAGACTTAGTTGAAGTTTTACGAACGAAAGGAAGATGTTTATGCGTAATTTAAAACCTTTACTTACCTCTGGATTAGTTATCGGTATTTGTCTGTTCTCAGCGTTGCCTGCTATGGCTAATGGTACTCATAATCGGGTGTTTTCTGTCGGTCCTAACTCCGCATTGACTTCTCAGATCACGGCACTACGCAAAACTGACAAAGGGTTAGCGGATCAGTTAATCAGCTTAAAACAAAGTATTCAAGCGCAACGTAAGACCGATTGGGCCCAAAAGAGTTATGCTGCTCTATTAGCGGCGAATAATGATCAGTCTAACATGGTAAATGACTACACCACAGCGCTTACTGATAGGCTGACCCTAGAAAAAGATGCGCTTCAGTTACAAACAGACATTCAGCTCACAAATGCGACGAACATTCCTACAGACCAGAACAAAGTCGTTGCCGATTTAACTAGCCAAATTGCTGTCAGAACACAGCTGGTCACGGACGCGCTAAAAATCCTGACGGATTTAGGTGGTAGTATTCCAACCTCATCAGGAACTTCGACGACAGGAACTTCGACGACAGGAACTTCGGCGACAGGAACTTCGACGACAGGTTCAGCTTCAACAGATGATACTTCCTCA
>OMOF01000875.1 GCA_900290375.1 Candidatus Desulfosporosinus infrequens | reverse complement strand
TGATGACACCGAAAAAGAAAGCCCGTATAAAGGTCAAAGCGCGAATCCGTGAAGTAATTCAAAATGGAGGAGCGGCAACGGCAAAGGACATAGTAAAACAAATCAATGCCACACTAGCCGGATGGGTGAACTACTTTCGGGTCGGGAACGCCAGCCGCGCCTTCAGCGAAGTGCGTGACTATACGGAGATGAAAATCAGAACCCTGTTGACGAGAAGAAAACGAAGACAAAAGCGTAGCATCGGATGGCGGAGATGGAGTAACGAATACCTTTATAACGTGCTGGGGCTCTACTGGGACTGGAAAGTCCATCCCCTCAAAAACGTAGAAGCTTTTCGATGAAAGTGTCTACCATTCGATAGGTCTCATAACCCTTATGATGAAGTTTATGGGGTGAGCTGCTTGAGGGAAAACTTCACGAGCAGTTCTTATGGGAAGGGGTTGGAAACGGGTTGGAATCCAATACCGCGCCAGTCCTTTACCCGACATGGAAATTTCTCCTTTTGATTTTCTTTTGGCCCTAAAATACATCAAGATTTCGTTTTCAATGCATTTTCCCGCATAGCTATCAAGCTTAATACCTTTACTCGGATCAAAGGTGTTAATTCCTTTAATCAGTCCAATCGTGCCGATGGAAATTAGGTCATCAACGTCTTCCTCCGTCCCATCATATTGCTTAACAATATGAGCCACTAAGCGCAAATTGTGCTCCACTAACGTATTGCGTGCTTTCTCTACCTCGGGGGTCATTGTAAATTGTTTTGTTTTACTCTCACTTAGAATCTTTAAATAATGAGCTTCATCTTGCCTACTTAAGGGTTTTGGGAAGGCGTTGTTGTTGATATACGAGACCAGTAAAGAAACACCCTTAAGAAAGGAGAGTGCAATACTGACGACAACAAATTCTCCAAACATCTCCTTCACCCCTTTCGAACCATGGTTAATACCTATGTTTTAAAGGGGTGAATTTTGCTTATCCACTTAATAATAAATATCAAACTCATGTTATCTGCACGTAAAAATAGACTGTAGACAACAAAATGGTGTTTTTTTATCACATTGTATGTCACCTAGTTTTCAGAAATGGCAAGATGAACAATGAAACAATTCAGGCAGAGTGTATCCACTTTCCGAGTAGCAAATTTTGGCTAAATTGTGCACATCAGGGAGGGGTTCCACCGTAAATTATTAATGAACCCATTTTCCCCGAAGTTCACTGACAGAAAGCTGTGTGCCTTGCTCTTTGAATCAGAATGTTTATTG
>OMOF01000575.1 GCA_900290375.1 Candidatus Desulfosporosinus infrequens | reverse complement strand
TTTTGACGCCATATTTAACGCCATGATTGAACGCCATTAACATTCCTGGTCCTGGCGAAATCGATGCAATTAATATTGTTAACAGGTAAGTAACAAGAAACCCTATTTGCATTATGTTGTACCACCTTCAGTAAAATTAATTGCAATGTCGTACTATTATCTAGGTACGTCTTCTGAAAGGCTCCGAAGCCATCCGACAAAAATCAAGCCTAGCTTGGCACAAACTGGATGTGTTATCACTCATGGTAGGGATCCAGCTACCTAACATACATATTCATTTGGCTAAATTTTATCACAGCTTAATCAAGATTTGCCACAACTCTATTGACTTTTTCTAGCACACTTGGATTAATCTTCAATGTACATGTTTCTTTTCCTGAGCCCCCATATATTGAAGAGTATTGAAACAACCGTTTATCGACAACACACGGAAGATTATGTCCCACCATGGAGATACTCCCTATGGTACAACCAGTTACTTTTTCAACATCTCTTGCCCCGGCTAGCTTTACCTTGTTGCATCCTAGAATACTTGCAACTTCATTAAAATCAATGTGGCCACGGTCTCCGGACACAATTAAAGCGAAGAAACCTTTGTCAGTCTTCAGAATTAATGTCGGGGCAGTTTGACCGATGGTTATCCCAAAATACGCTGCACCCTCCTGTGCAGTATGGATCGGAACCTTATGATTGATTAGTTCAAATGGAACGTTTTTTTCTTTGAAAAGGTCTTCTAAGCTTTCCATATCCTTTTCTCCTTACTTCTTCGAAAGATCACCTTTCCGAGAGTTACGTAGTTAGCTAATAAAGAGTCAACGTCTCAACATAGACCCACCTAACAGATGCAACATCGGCCAAGGTTGTGATACAAGTCATCTTCATTTATTCAAACTCATCTTACGCAAGAACAGCCACCCGGCGCTGGCTACGCCCAGATAGACCGTGTCCATCAAGCACGGTTTGGAGGCGTAGGGGTGCGAGGGGCTTAGGCTACGTATTACCATTGATTTGCTATTTCCACAACTCTTACAACGTCATCTCATGCACGAACCTGCTAGTCGTTCAATTTTATTTTTCCATTGAAATAAGTCTCTTTGACGTTTTGGGCCTTTTCCTTGGCCCATTTCTCCAGTCCCATCTTTTTAATCAGGCACGAATTGAACACTTTGGTATTGTGCGGTCTCTGGTCGGCTTGATAAGCGTAGGGATGTAAATAGTCACACGGAAACTCTGCACAATCGCAGCAAAAGCTAATCTCCTTTTCCTGGATACATTGATAAATGTAACATGGTTTGTTTCTTCCAATGACAGCAATTACGCCACCTTCATTACGGCAACCGTGACATACGGCTTTCTCTATCGGAATATTAAGCCGGGCGGCAACCCTCTCCCGCAGTTTTTCATCGGTGTTTGCCATATAAATAGGGCAATTAAAGCAGTCCAATCCGCAAGGTGCAGTCATATTTTGATAGTCCATACAAACATACCTCCCCATATTTACTTTTTAAATTTCGCGGCAATCAGTTACTCCTAGACTCCACCCCGGCGGAGTTCGCCTAGAATACGGTAGGTTCGTAGGCGAGGGCCGCAAGGCCTTTAACCTACATCTACCCCACAAGGATGTGTTAAATGGTAAGTCACAGGGAGGATGCTCTATACGTATTAGGGGTTTTCCTTAAATGTTTATATCGTATTCCATTCTTTTTGCGGTGGTTCGAGCAATCTCTTCCCCTAAAAGCTTTTTAATTATGTGAAAAGACATGTTAATTCCGGCAGAAATCCCGCCTGAAGTTACTATAGAACCTTCGTCAACATACTTGACGTCTCGTTCCATAGTAATGGTGTCATACTCCCTTTCTAACCTGTCAATATCCATCCAATGTGTAGTGGCCTTTTTTCCTTCCAATAATCCTGCTTTCGCAAGTAAAAAGGCTCCTGTACAAACGGAGGTCATTAAACTAACTTTACACATTTGTTCCTTTATCCAATTGATCACTACATCATTATGAATTTCAATTTCTTCCGCTCCGTAACCACCGGGAATGATTAATATATCGAAGCTTGGATTGTCTGCGAAGCAATAATCAGGCATAACTTGAAGTCCATTGCGAGCCTTAATAATTTCCCCGGATTGGGAAACTGTTCTTACTTCAAAAGGTTTTATATTTGACCCTGGATAAGTTGTTATTGAAAATACTTCAAAAGGCCCAGCAAAGTCCAATACCTCAACTTCATTAAAAAGTAATATTCCAACTTTCCACTGTTTCATTGTACTTTTTCTCCTTTTAGCTTTTGTATTAGTTGTCACACTAGAGCCGAACACCCAGTTCATATCGCTACGACTAGTTTGGCATGACTTTACCCCTGTAGGTTCTGCCGCTCCAGGGGGTGATAGGTGGCAATTTCCTTGCAACTCATTTTCAATGCTAATTACCCATTAAACAATACTTGATTGCACTGTCCACGTGGATCTTGGTAGTATTTAGAAACGGGATGTCAAACTCGTCCTTTGTAAGAATTAATGGTAATTCTGTGCATCCAAGAATTAACCCTTGGATTGAATCTTCATCAACCATTCGTTTAACAATAGTTAGTAAACCATCACGTGTTTCATCGAAAAATTGCCCCAATTCAATTTCCGTCATTAATTTATGTTGAATATACTCTTGTTCTTGTTCTCTAGGCACAACGATGGAGATGTTATTGTACTCGAATACCTTTTGGAAAAAATTAGACTGCATTGTAAAACTTGTTCCAACTAATCCAACTCTATGTAATCCTATCTCTTTTGCTTTCTTACCCGTCTCTTCAATAATGCTAATCAGCGGAATGGGAGATAAACTCTTTAATCGATCATAAACAATGTGCGGTGTATTTGCTGAAATTATTCCAAAGTCAGCACCAGCTTTGTGTAGGGTATTGACACCTTTTAATAAAAACTCCGTCACATCATCCCAGCGTTTCTGTTCAACCAATGTAAGTAAAATATACATATCCATGCTATAAATAATAATCTCAGGGAGGCTTCCTTCTCCTTGTAGCTGATGATATCGATCAATTATTAAACGGTAATAATCTAGTGTAGACTCTGGACCGAAACCACCAATCATTCCTATCTTTTTCACTATAAACACCCTCTCTTGCACGACCAAGTGGCACAGATAATTCACTTCTAGTACTTTCTACATTTTACGCTCATTTCCTCCCAAGATAGCAAAAATAAACCAAAGAAAAAAGGCCAGACCGTCCAAACGATCCGGCAAATAACTTCAGTTGTTGCTTCCCATATTTCCTAACGAGGCCTGGCTTTGCTCAAAACATAATGCAAGGATTTATAAATGGGCCACCTGGACCTAATACATACAATTTGCCTGAACCATCAATCAATTTTTTATCATTCTCTTATTTTTCCTCTATCTATATTGAGCTAAGAGTTGGCTATTTCATTAACATTAGCATAAATCAATTCTTTCTCACTCCCCATGACCATTTTTTCAGTAATAAAAGCAATCAACAATATTATCGGTATATCTATAACGAATCTTGCGAGCATAAATCTCCAACCCATAGCAGATGCTTCAAAGAACAACATAGGTAACTTTGTGGTGGACCATGCTCCGACGAAAACTATTATGTTGAAAAACTTAGCACCCTTATTCATTAACGTTCCGGCAATTGGAAAGGTCGCATACATTGGTCCCGCAGCAACCGAACCCAAGAGGAAGGCTACGACAATTCCCAATATTCCAGACTTTTCTCCCATGATCCTTATCATCGTTTCTTTCCTTATCCAGGTATCGAGAAGACCAAGTAAAATGAATATAGCCGGAATATTCATCAGAATTTCTATTGAATTGCTTTCAGTCATCTTAAATGCCTTTAATCCCAATTCCGGCCTCACCATCAGCAGAATTATGTTAACTCCCACTATGGCCAGCATATACCTATATCTTTTCAGTAATCCCATCATTTCAATATCCTCCCCAGTATTATTGCTACCACAAATGAAAAGAGTAAAGCTAGGGTATTTCTGACAATGGCAGCTCTATGACGAAAATACCTTGCTTTTACAGGGTAAGTTACAACTCCAACCATCATTGACGTCGACACAAAGACTACGATTGCGGTAAAACTCGCTCCACTTTTGAGTAAAGCTGCAGCCAATGGGAAGGTGACAACACCAGGTATCAGGCCGCAATGGTTATTCCTAGCCATCCGGATTCCTGACCGATTAATTTTGAGATTACTTGGGGACTCAGTATTGCAAGCATAATCCCGAGAAGAACGATGATGGAGAGAAACAGTGGTAGAATATTATCCAGTGATTTCCATGCCTTTTTCAAGGCCATAACTGTCTTCCTTCTATCCCTGAGCAAGGATATTACCAGCAACAGGCCAGTCAACACATTAAGTCCAATGGTGAACAACAATAGCACCCCCTTGTAACTATCGGTTTGCATTAAAATTAATTGCTTTTTTTCGATATATACAGGGCATTTATCTTTTTCGTCAGCTCGATATATGATGTAACTTCTGCTTCTGTGAGACTGGAGGTTATTTGCTGGGCAAAACCAGTGACAGCATTATTCTCAATATCTAGCATATTGCTGCCCTTAGCACCTGTTGAAATATGATAAACCCGGCGGTCATCTGCAGACTGAACCCTTTCGAGATAGCCAAGACTAATCAGCTTGTTTACCATAGCCGTAACTGACGGTTTTGTAATATTGAATTTTTTTGCTATTTCACTGTAGGTAGGTTTGTTCATTTTGAGTATCGTATCCAGATAAACGAATTGTTTAAAAGTCAAATCTGAGCATTCCAATTCATCGAGCATGCTTCCCCTATAAGTATCACGATAGTTCTTGATCAAATCGGAGAAAGATTCTTGGAGCTTAGAAAAATCAGCTGATTGTGGCATACAACATCTACCTCATTACTTTTTTGATAATAAATAACGTTATAGTTGATACCTTGCAACCTTCTCCTTACATTTTTTATAGATCCAGAAAGTATTTAGTTCGTTTCTAACTAACTAATATTATACTGCTACCGTAGAAAAAGTCAATAATGAATTCTGCATTTTACATAAATAATCAATGCAGGAGAGACCTTTGCCTTACTCGACATACCTTTTCGAGTATTTCCGAAGGATTAGCCCAGCGTTACGCTCCACGAAAACCGATACCTACCGTGGAGGATCCGAACTGGATACAACGCTATCTATCATCGACCATAGTAGAGATACTAGCAACCCATCGTATATCGATACGCTCCAATTAAGACAGAACGCCACTCCCTGCGTGATTCGCTTATACAACCCGATCTTCATAGTCCTATTGTAGAGATATCAGCAACCCATATATATAAAAACGCACCGGTTAGGAAAGACAGCTACCCCGGCGGGATGGCGTAGCTGTATGCATCAAGCACGGGGCGGAGGCGAGTGGGTGGGAGGCCCTTAGGCTACGTTCCCTTTGCAAAGAACCAAAAAGCACAGGTAAAATAACTTGACACCTATGCTATAAGTTAGGTTAACTCTTCCGTCAGACAGTTTATTCAAACCACGTTTAAGGTGATAAACATACTTCATGTAATTTACTAATTTTGCAAAGTAGTTTTTTCTCATTTCATCCTCTCTTTCCCTTTGATTTTAGCAGAAAGAGAGGTCTGACAAAAGCTTTATAAAACTCCGAGTTTGATACACTTTTGGAATCGGTAAAAACACCAGTGACATCAATGGCTTGACTGTGGTAGAGGCTAAAGTGCTGCATTTGTATTAGTAAATGATGGAGAACCGGAATCTTGCTTCACACCTAGAGTTGTGCAACCCGCTAAAAGTAAGCGAAGAACAAGTACTAACAGAATCCTCTTTTATCATGATCTCTCCTCTGTGTTCAACAACTTCCAAAGTATTGTATAAATCTAAAATTATTAGATTTATTGCCTTCTGGTTTGTACAGTGATAGCCCCCTGTCTTTATAGACAAGGAGCTATCACTTGATATTGCCTTGGACATTCATATGCGGGTACAGCAACGATTCGTGTAAAAAACAGCCACAAGGCAGGTACTATCTTTCTCGGTTGGATCGACTAATTTATTTAGATGTAGACTCTCCTCTTGCATCTTTAATATCTTGTTCATTTATGGACGTTGTTGGCTTATTAATACCTTTCGTGATATGGGTTTTAAATGAGCCGATAATCTTATCATTAACGTCATACAGCGGAATTTCTACAGCGGTACCAGCTGTAAGCTTATTTTGCTGGGCTATAGCTTCCTCCGGTGTCTTGGGCATCACCCCGTTCACGTCCACAGATCTTACATACCCTTTAATACCGTCCTCGCCAATTGCTGCGATTAGATTCGGCTCATTGTCTAAAGAACTGGCGTCTAGTGCAGAGCCATACGTCTCGCCATTATTGTTCTTCAGATAGATGTGAGCAGGTTTAACGTTTCCGTTAGAAAGGCTTTGATTATTAGAAACGCTAGCTAATACAGACCCAAAACCCATTGATCCCGCTACTATACCAGAAACAAGGGCAACGCCGATGGTTAATGTTTTTATTCCAAGTGGTTTAATAGACATTTTATTCACCCCCCTAAAAATTGATTCTTGGGCTCATGTATGTGTCTTCATTATAATAATATCCATCGCTATTATTATATACTGCGGTTATGCCCAAACTGTAGTATGTGTCGTGTGTACTAGAATCCGTGAGCACACTTAGTGCACCTGTTTCAGTACCATTGTATGACATATTAGAATAGTTAACTAAATAGCCGGATGAATTAAACAGCCTAGCCTCGGCACCCATATATCCCACTGGTACGTCAGTCCAATTCTGATTTGCAACCTCCGTATAAGCAAACACGTCGGTAGTATCACTATAGACAGTTGCTTGGTTTTGGTACGAGTAGCCACTATAGGGCCCGAAGTTAAACCAATTGCTAGATGCCTCGGCTCCCAATGCTACCACCGTACTTGTTGCAAAAAGGATGCCTACAATGAAAGCGATGACCGCGCCCTTAAGATTTTTCTTGATCATTGAAATTCCCCCTTTCCATCTGACCATGATAGACCAGATTTTTTGAATTTTAACATATAATAGCACAAATTGTTTATTTGTTTTGTGCCATGTTTCCACATATATCTAGGGTAGAACCAACTAAATGACGTAAAACCCACGTTTACCTTTTTTACCCACCGGGGATAAGAAAACAAAATTCCTCCCTCTCTAAAACTCCCTTCACAAATATCCCCAGTAGGTGTAGTATAAAAACACCTACTATTTTGTGTAGGGGCGAACGCCTTCAGATCATTTGTTACTTTACGGATATAGATGATCTGAGGACGTCTCTATTTAAATGGCGAATACCATTTAAATACTTTTCGAAGCTATAAATGCATTTTTAGGAGTCACACTGGCATTTTACGATGGCCTTGGTTCTGCTTGGTAGAACTTATATGTTTAGTATAAGCCTATTCCAAAATTTGCACATCCGTGTAAACT
>OMOF01000319.1 GCA_900290375.1 Candidatus Desulfosporosinus infrequens | reverse complement strand
ACGTGCACAATAAAAATTTGTCCCGGCATATATATGAATATGGTAAAATATGTAACGAAAGAATGACGTGTAATGTACTATTACGTTCAACCAGGAGATTCTTTGCATAGTATTGCACAAGCATATAATACAACGGTTAGTGATTTGATGGATTTAAATTCTCAAATCAGTAATCCTCATAGAATCCATGTTGGCGAAAGAATAAAAGTTAGTAGCGGTGATCGCTGGGGGCATAACGAATGGAGCAGCAACAACGAATGGGTCCGTAATCAATGGCATGGAAACGATCACCACAGAGGGCATGCCGAATTTCAAAGGGGTCAAGAAGAATTCCGAAGAGGCCAAGCCGAATTTCAAAGAGGCCATGAGGAATACTTGAAACACCATGGGTGGTAAAAGGATTTGAATCCAATAACAATAGCACCAGCACCAGTGTCCTTGCGGTTAGAATGCTGGTGCTATTGTCAAGCTCAGTTTGAAATGGATTTTGATTAAGCTCGGCATATACGAACGAATATGGAAATGAAGGGGTGTTATTCGATGTACTACACTGTTAAATCAGGGGATACTTTGTATAAAATTGCTACTAAGTATGGGACAACAGTCAGTAATTTGATGAGTTTGAATTCTCAAATCACAAATGCTAATCAAATCTCAATCGGCGAAAAGATTAAGGTTAGTAGTGGGAGCAAAAAATCTAAATCCTGGAAAAAGAAATCGTCAACTTCAACACCCTCAACTCACGAGCATCATCATGGGTGGTAAAAAGATCAGAACTAGGTAGGTAATCAACGGGGCGATAGCTGATGGTAGATAAAGATAGAAAAGGGCCTTGAATAATTTAATCTTGGTCCTTTTACTAGGTATACTTGCCCACGATAGTATGATGATCGGATACAGGTCATCGAAAAAAAGTGAGGACTTTTTTTGTCGTCTGGTTGAAGAGGGGTAGTTGAGTGAATCTGTTGGTTTATCAATGGTTCTGATGTTATTAATTAACCCGTCTCACGGCCACACCCGGCGGCTTATTGAAAGGTTTGTTGGTGGATTTGGGTGTCTTAGGTGAGGTGGGAAATCGAAGTTTGTAGATTAGTCCGACCGTTCTGACGCAACATATATACCAGTCCAAACACCCGGCGGCTTCTTGAATGGTGTGTTGGCGGATTAGGGGTGTCTTTAGTGAGTTAGAATACGTGGCACTGAGGGAATTAGTGTTTGTTCGTTTGACCGACCTGAATAATCTTTGATGATAGACACCTTGATCTGACCCGAGGAAACTTTTATTTTTGAATTAACAAATTACGACAATCATTGTCTTTACAAGGTGGTATAGTTGATCTAGACACAATTTAGAATGAGGGGAAGAAAGCATGATGTGGAGAAAGAGAAACTTCTTGGTTTTGTTATTTAGTTTTTCAATAACATCAGCTTATTCAGCTATCCCAATTAGTAAAGTCGTCGGTAGACTTTGATTGCATTTCTTTGCTTAAATCTACTTTGTATCCTAGAAAAAGCACACTTGCTGAAGCGGCCTTTTTATGTTTACAACTATCCCTGTAAGTTATTAAGCGAGAAAGCAAGGAGAATTGATTTTACAGTATTTTAAGAGAAATTGAGAGAAGTGAAAGTCTAAATTTCATAGATTTGACTTGAGTCTAATAGAGTTTAGAGACTTCATTGATCTTAAACAGGATAATGACTTAGTCAAGGGAACGTCTTGTGACTTGGTGTGAACAAGTAAATCCTGAATAGTACTTCTTCATAAGGCTAAATTCATAACAAAACGGTTGGAATTATATGTAAAAAAATAGTGCCTTTACAGAGATTTATCTAGGATTAAAGAAATTGAAATGATGGTTAAGTCTGTAGGAGCCTTCGGGCTTTTTTTTGTTGCCCTGGGAACAAGTGATTAAAAAAGAAATTCGTCTCTGTTTCATTGCTTTAGTAAGACTGGCGTTTGACAGTAGGAAAAATTTTAGAGTATAAATTAGAATACAATAACCGCTTTTCTT
>OMOF01000572.1 GCA_900290375.1 Candidatus Desulfosporosinus infrequens | reverse complement strand
CTTTGCCACTGAGTGATAGAAGCCATAGTACTATTCAAGCGTATGATATTTTGAGCTGCGACAGGATCATCCGACGGGTTTATAACTCTATTACCAGTCGATAGTTGATTTTGTAGTTGTTGCAGTCTACTTTGGGAAGCCTCGAGATTATTCAATAAACTTTGGCTCATCATGCTATCTGTTATTCTCAAATCATCACCCCTATGTTGTTGTTGACACCATATTGACAAGCGTATCTAACATATCATCCATCATTGATATCATCTTTGCTGCTGCTGAATAACATTTTTGGTACAAAATAAGATTAGTCATTTCTTCATCTTGGGAAACACCCGATACAGTTTCACGTTGATTAGTTGCATTAGTTAATAACACACCTGCGCCAGTGTTCATGTTAGTGGCCTGCTGCACAGCTACGCCAACCTGTGCCACATCCGCGCTATATAAATCACTTAAAGAGGTTGCTGAGACGGGATTTAGACTTACGCCTGTAGCATCTGTCCCGAAATCTCCGGCCGCAATTTGAGTTGAAAGACCTGTCCACCCGTTAGCTAAGGAAGCTATAGCAGCTGCTACAGTTCCAGTCACCGCTCCTGTGGGAATCAGAGTAGGATCAGCCTGTATATCTGGGTTAAAAGTAATCGTCGCAGCTGTAACCGTTGGAAGATCTGGAGGTGAAGTTGTAGCAGGATTTGAACCATCCGTAAAAAAGTCTAATCCCATAGCTTCTGATTGTAAACCTTGCCCGGTCTGGGATATCGCGTCGACCGATTGGGCTATCCCATTGGCCAGTGTATCCATTTGAGCCTCAAAATTAGGCAAATCAGTATCACGTGCCGTTATATCTGCTGATAAGGTACCGGTATTAGTTCCTAAATCCACATTGGAGCCATCAGACCATGTTACAGTGGCAAATCCTGATGCATTGGTTGCTGGTGGATCCTGTAGCGCATAAACAGCACTTCCATTAACTAAGACATTGTTAGTTGCTGAGCTCGGATTCCCTATAACAACCTTGTAATTAGTTACATTTTGACCTGGAAACGCTAAATTTGGTGTCTGTACAACTTGTACATTGACAAGTTTCGAGAGGCTGTCTACTATAGAATCACGATCGTCTTCTAAATCATTGGGATTATCTCCTGAAACTTGGGCCTGAGTAATCTGATCATTTAGACTTTTTATTTGATTAGCATAGGTATTGATTTGCGTAACTTGAACTTTAACTGCTGAATCCATGCCTGTTTGCAATTGGCTTACTTGCTGAGAAATATTATGGAAACTATCGGTTAATTCTTGCGCCTGCTCACTGACTACCGAACGCGCTCCAGCATCTTGAGGATCGTTCGATAAATTACTCCAGGCTGACCAGAAACTATCCATATTACTGCTCAAACTAGTCGATGACGGTTCGTTAAGTACTCCTTGTACAGAAGAGAAGTTATTTTGTTTTTCATTCCAATATTGTTGACTCGAAGTTGCGGATCTAAACTGATTGTCAGTAAAAGCATCTCGTGCTCTTGTGATTGAATCTAAGGTTACACCGGAACCGACACTTATCGTACTATTTCCAAAGGACGTATTATACGGCGTGGCTGTTGTTAAGTTGGCAACTTGCCTAGTGTAGCCTGGTGTATTAGCATTAGATATATTTTGCCCCGTAACATCGATAGCTCCCTGTTGCGCAGTTA
>OMOF01000912.1 GCA_900290375.1 Candidatus Desulfosporosinus infrequens | reverse complement strand
AACCCCTATGACTTCAACCTTCACAGTTATATCTCCTTTATATGTTTTGTGCTTCTATAATATTTTGATACAAATCTAATTTATTATCCGGACATTGGAAGTTAATTTTTTCTACTCTTCTTGCTCTTCTAACTTTTATTAAATATACCAAACCTCTGGCAACACTTCTAAGTTTTGTTCGGAATATAATAATATGCCTAAAGGAAGGAGATGAATAAAATGCCCAAAAACCAAGAAAACACTTGTTTATGCACCATTGCCCTTGCGTCACTCGTTGGGGGAACAGCTGGAGCCTTGGTCAGCTTATTGTGCGCACCTAAAAGTGGGAAAACATTACGTCAAGATATTCAGAATAAGACCGATGGCATCCTCGAACAAGTCCAAGATAACACTTTCCAACGTGCCGAGGCCATAAAAAAGAGGAGCGCTGACCTTGTTGATAAAGGTAAAAAATTAAAAGCAGACATCCAACTATTTATTCAAGACTTAAAACTAAAAACACCTGGCTACATCAATATCACCCAATCTGCCCCAGATGAAACCTCTCCATAACTTGAACTTATAGTGGCATCCTTGATTCCTGAACTATCTTTAAAACTCCCCTCTAATGCCGTACTTAATGGTAAGGCATTAGGGGGGAGTTTATCATATATCCTCCCAAAGGTGTGGGTGGATATATTCCAAAAGGTTCTCGATCGTGTTCATGATTAGCCAAAATTCTATTGATTTATTGCGATATTCGAGTTATCCTTGTTATCATTACGTTTCAATAGTATTGGTGCTCCTGAACGGTTTTAGGAGTGGTTTCGTTTTTAGAAAGGAGTAATACATCATGCAACTTTTAAAAGATAAAATTCGTTCCAACGCAAAAATAATCGAGAATCGCATCATCCAAGTCGATAATTTCTTGAACCACCAATTAGATATTACTTTATTTAATGAAATAGGAAAGGAATTTAAACGTAGGTTTTCAAATCAAGAGGTAACAAAAATAGTTACCGTCGAAACCTCAGGTATTGCCATCGCTTGTATAACTGCTCAGTACTTTAACAATGTCCCCGTTGTATTTGCAAAGAAACACGCAGGCCTCAATATGAACCCAAATGTTTACGAAGCCAAGGTATATTCTTATACTAAAGGTCAAGAATATACAATTAAAATATCCAAAGAGTTTTTAGGTCCTAATGACAAAGTATTGATGATTGATGATTTTTTAGCTAGTGGAAGTGCACTCATGGGACTAGTTAGTTTGATATCACAAAGTGGCGCGGAGATTTCTGGGGCGGGTATCGTTATAGAAAAAACATTTCAAGAAGGTAGAAAACTCATCCAAGCAAAAGGTATTCAGTTAGAGTCTTTAGCCATCATCGACTCAATAAGAGATGGCCAGGTCCTTTTTAAATAATCAAAGTGAAACCTCGTGAGTTAAGCTTTTTGCTTCTGTAACTTAGTGACGAAACATCAAAGACTTGACCAGCGCATAGGCTGCTTCGGATCTTGTCATAATATGTCCTGGTTCAAATGTTTGACCATCAATATTGAACATGCCGATCCCATGGGCCAAAGCAGCATAACCAACAAAGTCCTTATCTACATCTGAATAGGGAGCTTGATATATGCCCTGTAATTCGGCCACCGACTCCAACTTCAAATAACGGATCATTAATTTGGTAAAATGTTCCTTGTCGAGTGTGGCTGAAGGTTGCAGATCTTCCGTAAGCCAACCTTGCTGTTGGGCAGTTTTGAGGATATCCTCATCGGTTTGCCTAGGTGCCCCATACCCGTTCGTCACAGCTAGCATAGCCTTTAACAAGGAACCCACCGTAATCTGCTCATCCGGATGGAACGAGTCCAGATACTCGCCAAATACTCCAGCTTGTCCGAGGAGAGTTATTTCTTTCTGCGCAAAATTATTTCCAATGTCAGTAAAATGGTAAGCCCTTGGCATTTGAGTTACAGGTTGGCCCTGCCCATCTAGGAATTCTCCTGTTTTGGCATCCAAGATATTACTACTTAAGAGTGAATCACTCGCCGGCATTGGTTGGTAGACTAAGTGGATATCAGCAGTGTTATCGGCTTGCCCGGGATTATAGATCTGAATATACATTAATTTAAGGGGCTCGGCTTTGAGCAACATATTACTCGCTTGTTTACCATCTATAATGCCGCTCACGTCAGGAAATTGGAGGTTGGCCCAGTTAAGATTGTAGTTGATGATTTTTTTGCTGATAGAGTCGACGGTAAGGTCGATGCCATTACCTCGATAGGGGATACCATTGACAACGCGATAATAGTTAAATCTTTGAAGCCCATTGTCGTAATACCCTTTACCCATGAGGTTATTGTCGTCGGAGAGTTTGATTTCCGTAAAATGACTCGGTTGAATCTGTTTGATAAAATCCTCGGCGATCGTTTGAGCCTGATTTCGATCGATCACAGGTGTGTCTTTACTAGGTCCTGGGTAGGGCAGGTCGAAGCCCAAGAGCTCGCCTGTAGTAGCATCGATCCGGGCAGACATATACTGCGGTTGCTCCTCCGATTTGTTCCCGCTGTCGTTCCAGTTTAAATTCCAAACCCGACTATCTCCAGATATCCCATTCGTACTCAAGTTGGAACCACGCAAAACGAGGGTGTCAGGAATGCTGACCCAACGTTCCACGGCTGCAACCGCTTCGTCTTGGCTAATAAGCTGGGTGCTTTTATCAATTTCTGTCTGCTCCGCAGGGGTCAAGACAACCTGTTTAGCAGGTTGGGCTGTGGAACCGGCACTCGGCATCCCACCGAACCTTCCTTTACCATTGCCGTAGTAATCCCCAAAGTTAGCCTTGATAGGTTCTCCCGTCAAAGCATCAATTGCTCCACCAAGATAAGAGTTGTTCATCTGATAGACTAATTTTGTGTCTTGTTTCTCACCTGAAATCAAGGGTCTCATGAGGTCCGGCGTGAAATACTGTAGTTCTAACAGCTGGGTATTCAGGAAATTCTCTGTGGCTTTACTCGCCGAGATGACCTCCTTAGCATCTGGAATCTGTGTTAAGGTTGTCCAATTCAAAGAGTAGCTCTGAATCTCCCCATCTAAAGTATTTACCTGCACGGTGATTCCATCGTTCGGGAAGGGAATGTCATTCACCAGGCGCTGCCAATGCACAGTATAGCTCGTCGGGCTATAGTTGCTCAGTGGAATGTTGGTATCATCCATGGGCATAAGCTGGAGTTCTGCCAATTTACTGCTCGCTAAGTTCGTCACAAGCTTAACCGCGATATCTTTGGCATCGCTCGCTTGAATTGAAGGAATTTGCACAGTGGGACCGGACTGTGGGTTGTTTTTCCAGCTATTCATATTTATAATTTCGCCCGTGTTAACATCAACTTGAGCTGTAAAATTTCCACCCTGCTGATCAGGGGGACTCCAATTCAAGGACCATGACTGTCTTTGATTATCCATATTGAGGCCGGACGAAAATGTTGTATAGGTTTGAGGAATGTTGAAATTTTCCTTAACAGTACTAATCGCCTTTTCCAACGTAACAACTGGTTCTTTCTGCGGCAGATCAGCAACCGCTTGGGCCAGTCCTCCCGCCCAAACAGCACCCGGAAAAATTAACTGCCACAGGAGAACCAAAACTCCTGAAAAAGCTAAATAATGCTTCGAAGTGCCCCTCCTACTTTTTGAGAACACTGCCATCAATCCCCTCTCCCTTTTTTTAGTGTAAAAATCTTCTCTCGTCGTTCATTGGAACCTACGATTGGTTAGACAACCCCTTTCCTTCTGACAGCTCCTTTTCCCCCCCAGATTTTTGTCACTATTGCTGCTATTCAACCCGCCTCCTAAATATTCCTCCTTAATTTAAAATTTTACAAGGTAAAATATAGAAATCTGCTTCACTCATCAAAAGGTGAAGCAGATTTCTCTTCGATTATGCCTAGTAAAAAAGGTAGGTAGAAGATTTTAATGATGAGACAAATCTATAGTTTAGCCATCTTGATATGAAGAATAGTATAACTTAATCCCAAAGTAAAAAAGGAAAAGATCAAGCCTAGAGCAGAAAAAGCGAGCAGATAGGCATTATACCGAGCTAAGTGCGATATATAACCGTACGAGTTGAATCGCATGAGATAACTCAGCATCGTCAGAATACATAAGATAACGTAAAGTAAAACGAGTCCACGGGTTGCCCCTTTGATATCTGCCCAACTTAACGCCATGTGTGAAGATATGCCGATGGCAATTATTAGAAAAATCCAGAAAAAGGGATTGAATAAATTACTCAAGGTAAAGATGCTTTGGATTAAAACGAGACTAGCACTAGCCAACCCTTTGACAAAGGTTAGATCAAGGGGTTTAGTCATCACATCTGCCTGCAAATAGACTGCAAAGACTTTGTAAGAACTCGGTAACAAATAATAAAGACCTAGAAACAGGGCTCCAATGCCACTGAAAATAGGAGCGATGCCAATAAAAAAGTTGCCTATGGTTTGGTAGACACTCCTGGGATTATACGAATGCGTGACATAGCCCAAGGTGCCATTCGCACGATTGATCCTTAACAAACTCATGTCGATAATATTATGACCAAAAATTAGACACATCAAGGCATGACCCATTTCGTGAACAGGAGTTCCTATCCAAGCGGTCGCCAAAACTCCCTTATAACCAAACGCAGCAAAGAGGTAAGCATTGGCTTTGCGCTCCATTAAACCTAAAACCAAGCCAATGACAATCAACGGTCCGACAAGACTTATCGTTTCCAAGATACTAAATTTAAAGGATTCTAGTAAAAATTGTTCCATAATTCCTACTCTCATTTCATCGCCACCTGACTAATCGAAAGCAAGCCCCAGATAGCCTAACTCTTCAGACGTTATCACCCAATCAATCTTTCTATCTACCCTAATCATACCGAAAGGACGAAGGCGGCCTCCTAGGTGCTTACCTAAATAGTATGGTGTGCGTAAAACATATTCCTGTGCCGACAGTTGCTGGCTAATCTGTTTGAGAGCCACGTTCATCAACTCCTCAGGCAGTAAGATTTCTTTAATTAGCACCTTGTCCGAAGTTATTCTTTCAACTACGAAACACCCTTGTATCTCATCAATGTCAACAGCGTAAATATCTACTCCAGACAGTTGTGAGAGCTTTTTCTGGTAGGCAATATCTTCATCGCTGTAGGCAATACAGAGCCTCCCGTCAAGCTGTTTATTCCTGCGCCGATTATACTCATGGGGAGTTATCGCTGAGACCGTACACTGGCACGCTTGATCGCCTGCTAAACTCTCTATACTAGCGCGTAAAAGTTGAGCCTCCCGAATATCGAATCCATCCTGGTAGCCTAGCTTACGGTAATAGTCAAAAAGATGCCCGTTAGCTGGGGTAAGCACTGAAAGTTCGGTCTTCTGAATCCTCAGATATTGGTTACTAAAGTCCATTAATTTAGTGGCAAAACCCAGATTCTGATAATCAGGATTGGTTGCGATAGCGTAGAGCATGGCTGTCTTAAAGCTTCGATTATCGGGGAGTACAGTTCTAACCGGCAGCATCGTCAGCATCGCCGAAATTTCACCATCGTGAAGCAAAACGACCGTTTCGTCCTCTTTGTAGCGATTAGCATAGTAGAAATCGATATAACGGTCTGAATCACCAAAGCAACGTTTCCAAAGCTCTTTTTGGAGAGCTGTCTCACCTTGCTGGGCTAGTCTGATTTCGAGCATTGTAATATCAATCTCCATCTCCATCTGTTGCTTAGATTGACGTTTTCGTTAACCTTCGAAATAGGTTGCTAAGTATTTTTCCTCCATTTTATCCGGATGATAAGATAACTTAGCCTTTCTTAAGCCCTCAAGGCCCATATCCTCTTCACGGTTTACATAGATCAGTCGAGGATAGTTCTTTTGGATAAACCCCGCGAATTCCCGGTTGATCATTTGATAGGCACCTTCGATCTCGGCAAAGGCTTTTTCAATATGAATAACATAGGCCTCTGAATTTAATAATTCTCCCATCGTGAAGGCGATCACTCTACCTTCTACTCGAATAAGTCCACCTTCTAACCCAAGAGCGGCAAAATTTTGAAAGCAACGACGTACAGCGCAGCTTTCTTTGGCAATCTCATCCTTCTCGCAGTGAGTGATTTGACACCATTTCAGGTTCATTTCCCAGCACTCAGCTAGGTTTTCCGGAGAAATCAGTTCAAAGCTCCAGTCTGGGTTTGCCTTATGAAATCGGTTGATATAATTGCGTTTAGCGTGCAGTTTATTTCCGACCAGCGTAACTAGCTTGTCCAAATGATAAACATAATCAAAGCTCTCTCGCATCTCTTTATACTCGAAGTGTTCAGGATACACTCGATTCATCACAACTCTATCCTCGGGGGATATTCCGGCTAAGACAAAGTCATGACCGCAAGACTTAGCATCTTCCTTCATAACCTCAAAGACAGTTTTGATATCACCTGTCCCAGCAGGATAAAAGTAATAGGGGGTATCGTTGATAACCCCTTTGACCACCAGATAACTATTTACTTGTGCAACACGATAGTTATAGGTTTTCGCCCAGGCGAATATGTTCGTAAAATTTTGATGACAACCGCTCAGATTAGCTGTCGCCAAAAGGGGGTCCATCCACGTCTTGTCACATAGTTCTATTTTTTTAAAATCTATCATTTTATCTCTCCAACAATTTATCTTATTTCTATAGCATATCACTAATAGCGCTAAACAGAGAAACGAATTAGTCAAATAAGTTGATTTGTTTATTCTCTGAAACCCTGAATAAAGCTTTTTCCAATTTTTCGTCGTTATGGATCGCGTTTTGGTCCCGAATTAGTTCTTCGAATTTTAAAAACTCGTTGCTTCCGATGACACTAGACCTTACCTTTAGCATATAGATTAAATTAAAACAATTCATGATGGAGTTTTGTTTCAGATCAGACAGACAGATCAGCTGGGTACAGTGTTTTTTGGCGATTTCAAAGAGCGGATTAAGCAGGTGTTCCGACGATATCGGGCCAAACGGATTATCCATCACCAATACGCTCGAATCTTTTTCTTCGTCAGCACCAGCCGCCTCCAGGGTACGAGAGCGAGTATAAGCCATTAGCGCTGAAAGTACAGAGAAGTAGACAACAAACTTCTCCCCACCTGAGTTCTCGCGCATTGCGTCCTCCCAGGTCTTCAGACTACTATTTTGCATGTTCAGATCAATCTTAAAGACTTTGACCGGAATATTCGAATTACCCAAATAGACATTCAATAATTCCCGACTGTACATAAGTTTGGCTACAGCCTTTTTGACGTCCTCCTCACTCTTTTCCTGTCTAGTTTCCTCGCGCACTTTTGAAATGCACTCTTCAATATATTCCTTCATTCTCAGACCTGCGGCATCTCCGGAATCTAAGGAAAGTTCGATCTTAAGCATTTGTACGGGTCTGCTTCTCCCTTGCAAGCGTACCTTAGAATGATCGGAAATCCATTCTATTTCTTCATAAAACCTCATCCCATGCAGCAAACTCTGCTGAATCATGTCCTTTTTGTTTCGCTCTAAATTAGAGAGTTGGTTTTCGTGGAGTTTAATTAACTCCCTTAGTTTATCTTTATGCAGGCTCATACGCTCATAAAGATAGTAATAACTGTCATAGTCCATATCTGCCTTATCCCAAAGCAAGTCCAACCCTTTAAAAATATTCCCGATGGTCGTATTTTTTTCCCGATAGTCTGCTTTATATCGGGCGTAATTGTTTCTTAGAGCGTCAGACTGGGTTCGGTTCTTGGTTTTGTACGCACGGTACCCTTCACCTAACTCCTCCGTTTGAGCCTTGAGATCCAGTTCCGGTCGAAACCCTTTCTCCGGTTCGATGTTTGAGCCTTTAAGCAAGGAACTGATTTGCTCCAGCAACTTGTTATACTCACTTATTTTTTGGGTTATTTGGTCAATCTCCTGACTCAATTTAATTTGCTGGGCTGAAAGTTTATGACGCCGATCTTGGAAATTCCCTTTAATCTCTTCTGGACTTAGAGGGGCATCTGCCCCTAGTTTTTTTACTTCCTCGACTGCGATACTACAGGCCATTTTGGCAGCGCTTTCATTTTTGGCCGTTGTTAGCCGTTCCTTCTGCCTCACCTTACCTAACTCTTCCAGAGCGGTGATTTCAGAGTGAATTCTCTCCAGCCGTCTTTCATCATAAGCCACTCCGGTATAATCCTCTTCCGTCAGGCCGAGTTTGGCGATCTCATTTTCCTTTTTCGCGCATTCCTGGTGCAGTTCAGACTGGCGTTTTTCCAACAACTCGATTTCCCCACTGTACGTAGCCTTTAAGGCAAGTAGTCGTGCCTCCAGATCTGCCAGATTACCCACGACTAGTTCCGCTTCCGGTGCATCCTGGTAGGTAATGTACTTTTTCTGGATCTCTTGTGACTCTCTAACCTTGCTCTCGATTTCTGACGCTAATCTTCCCAGCTCTTGCTGCAACTTTTCCAAACTCGTGGTCAATTCTAACTTTCTAATCTCCGAACTATTGATCCCTTCCCTGACTTCTGCCAACCTTCTCCGACAGGTCTGGTAGTCCTCTTCTTGCTCTATCCAAGCCTCAAACGTCGCGACGGCTGCTTGCGCTTTGTGCAGAGAATCCTGCAGTTCTTGGACCGTTAGTTCAAGTTCTCTCAAAGCAAGGCGTAGGTCCACTTTCTCCGTTTCCAAAAGTGACATCTTGTGCAAAATCAGTTCGAGCTGCTTTTCACTGGCAGTTTTACGCTTTCCCAAGAAATAGCGATGCTCAGCCGTATAGTCAAAACGCCAACAAAGCACCTGATTTGTAACAGCGCCCTTGCGCTCCTCTGTATAATGCTGATATTGTTCTAGGGCTTTAGTTTGCTTTTGTTTTAGTTCTTCTTCCAGGTTTACTAGGTTAGCATTGTCAAAAACTCGACCTTCATACAGACAAACCAGAGATATTCCATCTCCAATCTGAACCCAACGGTCAGTAATTGAAGTTAAGCTGACTCCTAAGTCCTCATAGGCTATAATTGGCACAATGCGCCGCAGGGTCAGACTGATCATAGACTGGGCCAAAAGTTCAATATTCTCCCTAGCTAAAATCAGGGCATAAGGCAAGACTGGATTTCTGGCCAGCAACGTTTGCCGAATTTCCAGAGGCTGGTTGCGTAAATATGCTTCACCAGTTTCATATTGAATATCCTTATTCGCCAGTAAAGCGACTACTTCCTCCGGAATATGAAGTCTGCCATTTTTAAGTGAAAATAGAGACTCTGTAGCCTCGTCACGGCTTCGGACAGCATCCTGCAGAGGTATATCAAGGTTTTTGAGCAGCTGATCAAAGGTCGTGTGGAGACGTTCCCTGTCAAACCTGAGTTCAACGTCAAACCCAAATTTTTGGAGAATCCCTTGAACTACCTGCTCCTGTTGCTCATATTCGGCAATCTCTCTCTCCAGACCATTACGGACAATAGTTTCATTTGACTTTGCTTCTTGTAGCCCGTTGCTCTCTTTTTCCGCCTCCAGTTGTCGACGTTCAAGTCTAGTTCGTTCCTCAGCCAATCTTTGACCCTGAATTTGTAAGTTCTCCTGGATCTTCATAATCCCTAGTCTGGTCTTCTCAATGTCCGCCTCCGCTAATTCTCCCAGCAGATTCCGGTGTAGGCTGAGGCTGAGTTTGAGCTTAACTCTAACCTCCCGTTCATAAGTCTCATACTGTTTCGCTTGATGCTGAAGACTGCCTCTTTCTCCCTCAAAGCTTCTTAAGTCCCGATCCAGTTTTATGACATCAGTATTAGCCTGCTCCAGCAGCCTTCCGTGCTCAGTTTTTTCCACGCTTAAGTGCGCTAAAGCCAACTCAAGAGTGTGTAAAAGTTCCTGAGTTAGATTCTTGAGAGAATACTCCAGATTACGCCTTCTCTCATCCGTATCATATTGTGACCTGGAAGCGGACAGCTGCTCGTTGATCCCAGCAAGATCGGCATTTTTCTCTCTTATTTCAGAGCTTAATCCGGCAGCTTGCATTATTTTACCCGCTAGTTTTGCGGCTTCAAGCTTAGCTTCGTTTTCTTGACTATTCTTTTCGGCCTCAGCCAGTTCTGAAGTAGCCAGGGTATGCTCGTCACTTCTTAACCAATACGTATAGGAGCGTTCCTCTAGATTGATTCGTTTCTGTTCTTTTTGATTGGTGTCAATTTCCAGTTTATTATCCTCATGGTTCTCATGAAGCACGACGGTTTCAGCAGTCAAGTAACTGTTTAAGGCCACCAGTTTACTAGCAAAACGTTTTTGTTCTTCCAAGCTGTTGAGCAGTTCAACTAAAGCCTCTACTTGCTCGACGTAGACCCCTAAGAATTCGTCAAGAACGATCTTTTCTAGAATAAACTGTTCGTTTTCGATAACCTCTCTCACTAAACCTTCCAGCATATCCTCCAGGCGGCGAGCTTCAGCACGATCCTTGAAGATCACTTTCTCAATCGTCTTAATGATCCATTCATTTAACAATTGACTGGAGTTTTTATACTTTTGGAAAATCTCGTCTAAACCGCCTTCGCTGTCATTAATTTTGGCGATAATATTGCGCCACTCATCCTGAGCGATTCCGAATTCGGCCAGACGTTTTCGGTAGCGGTCAGCATCATCATCGTAAAAACAGCCGAAGAGATACGGATCCTTCTTCTCTTTATCAGCCATCATCTCCCGAGCATCTTTAAAGGGCTTAATTTCTAAGATATTACCGGTTTGTTTGATTAGATCAATATTGCCCAGATCAAAGGTATTACCACTGGTATATTTTGACGTGAAGGTAAAATACTTCACTCGGTTTTTCTCATCCTCAATCCCCGCAACCTCTGCCGACACCATCCCGATACCAGTTAGCAAATAGCCCCCGGATCCATCTAACTTCCATTCGATCAGGACATAGGCCGGCAAGCGTTTCTTGCGGAAAAAGGCGTTAATCCGACGCCCTTGGATTCTAATTTCCGGGACGATCGGTTGAAATAACAGTTGCACCAGCACACTTTTTCCACCGCCATTGGCTAAACTGAGCAAGGCATTTTCTCCACCGTGAAAATTAAACGTTTCATCCTGAATATGCCGCGAATCATTATTATAAGAAAAGTTAATAATTCGAATGCGGTTAATTCTCGGCATCCAGCACAACTCCTTTGAAGAACCCATTAATCTCTTCTACTCGGCCCTCATCTAAGTAATAATTCAGCATCAAGTTATCGAGTTTCCTAGTGGGACGTAGTTCACGATCCTCTTCCACGAGTCTAAGCAGGTTTTCCCGTTCTAAGAGGCGGCACGTGTTCAGAATTGTACCAGTTTTTGTTTTTCGGCCTCTTTCCTCGAAATCTTGCTTGCTTTCCCATAGTTCTGCAATTTTCGTGAAATTCAGGGCATATTTTTCCTCTAACGCTTTAGACTGCTCTCGATCCGCTAACGCCAGCGCAAAGCGCCGATCCAGTTCCTCAATTAACTGGCTGATTCTTAAGAATTCTCGTTGCTTGGGATTGCGATTCCGCCCACCATAAAACAAGAATAAGATGAACATTGAAATATAACTCAGCAGGTAGGCATCCACAAGTTTGGCATCCGTTGCTACCCCTTCTCGCAAGTCCTTCGTCGTAAAGCCCAAAACTCCGTTCCCACTGTTCGGGAGAATATAAAGACTGCCCGCCACTTCAATGGCTTTGAAATCAAGTTCCTCCTCAAATTCCGCTAGGATTGCCCTGACTTCGGCATTACGAAATTCCAGGAAAAGATCTCCCTCGGTTTCTCGATCCAACTGTCCCTTTTCCAGCAATTTTCGATAGATCTTCAGCGCTGTTTTAATATCGCTCACTCAAAGCTCACCTCAATCTTAAAATCACTGATCGCGATGCGCCGGCTAAACATCTCTTCCCCAATATGGGTTTCAATTTCCCGCACAAACAATTGTTCGTCTGGCTTACTGATCTCTAGTTTTTTGATCCCAAATAAATCTGGTTGAGTATATTCAAGGCGGTACAAACAATAGCTAACGTCAAGTTCTCCGGTGGCATTTGCCACGACATCCTCCCGCTGGGTTTTCCATTGCTGGATATCGATATTCTGAAGATCATACAGCTTAAGCATTGTCTTGAAAATCAAATCATCAGCAGTTAATTTTTTGAATACGTTTTCCTGACGTTCAAGCTCCTGAAATAACTCGCTAAACCGGAACGGCTCCCTTTGGCGATCGGCGAACTCTAAAATACTCTGGATAAAGGCGAGATTACAGTCGTTAACTTCTCTGATCCTGCGCAGTTCGATGTCTTCGCCGAGCTCCTCCACAACAATACTCTGCACCCCCACTTCATCCTGCTTAAGCCGTGCCTGTCGTTCAAACAAGGTTAGTAAGTTGAGAGTGCGGTCAGGATTAGGCTTGAGTAAGGGATTCAATAATTGCCAGAGAGATAAACTCTGGTTTTCTTCGCACATTTCTAAGGGTTTCAAAATCACCTGTTCAAAGTCATAATAGCGAGCTCTCGAAAGAGCGAAGGAATCCGCAATCGTTTCCTTGTAGATCCGGGACAGACTAAGACGTTCAAGAATCAGTTCTTTCTGTTCGCTAATCGTCAGATTAATATTTCGTCGGATAACGATAATCTCGGCACGCGCTTTGGTCATTTGCTCGTCTAATGCTCCCCGAGTATTTTCCTCTTCTTTAAGGCGTTCTTCCGAAAGCACGATCATAACACGAATCTCATTCATCATGCTGTATTCTTCTTCCAGCAAGGTATAGGTACTGGAGACCAACCGTTCAAATTCTTCGATGTTGACATCGTAAATGTTCTCTCGGACCTTCTGGGTAAACTGCCTCATATCGTTCTTCTTCTGCCGAATCATCTGCACTAGGTTTGCACTTTGCCCGATCGCCTTTTTGTAATTTTTACGTTTAATCAATTCTCTCAATTTTAGCTCTTCGATCGTAAAGCTGATTTCTTGCTCTACCTCTTTCGTGCGAAAGAGTAAATCATACCCCTGATCTGTCAGTTGATAATTCAAGACATAACCATGCAGAGCATCGATAAGCTTATCATCAATCAGTCGGATCCTAAGCTGTTCCATACCTTGCCCGTACTTCATGACTGGGTAGTAGCGAGCCTCTCCCCCATTTTGAAGAATATCTTTGATGATATATTCTGTCAGCTTGCGAATGACGTCTGAGGTCAGGTTGAGAGAATATTCGGGGAGAATCTGCGCAACAAAGTTGGCAATGCTCTCCAGCGTACAATCTTCGTCCTCTGTTAACGTCCTTTCCATGATGAACACGAGGACAGAAAGAATAATGTTATCTAATTGCCCTGTCTCAAACAATCTCTCAAATTCCATTTTCCGATTGAGACGATTGATGATCGAATCAATCGCCGCGACAAGCTGCATCCTTTGTTCAAAGCCTTCCAGAAACTCAAGTTTTGTCATTGCCACTCCCTCGAACCCTCGTTTCTTTTACTTTAAAATCTTAGCTGCCACTTGATAATTGACAATCTCTTGAGGAATATACTTGCCCTCAGCCAACAAGGTTCTGAGGTTCTCCTCTTCCGACAATCCCACCAAGGAAAGAAATTCAGGAAGTGGAGCGATAACTCCTCTTTGATCGAGTGATTTTGGCAATTCGACCGTTTCAGCCAATTCTAACATCAATCGATACAAAGAGGAAAACGGTTGTATCTCCAGGGACGGGTTGGCGTCTCTAGTGCGAAAAAACAGCCGGATGCCTTCCCAGTCGAGATCACCAAAGTAAAGAAAGCGGGTAGCTCCTCTAACATGACCCCCTGGCTCACCTTGAACACCTAGCATTGAGGCACTGTAGTCTTCCAAGGCCCCCCGCTTCGTGATTTTATTCCCTTCACCATAGAGGAGTACGTCCACGGCAGTGCCAGCTATCCTATTTTTCCCTGTATCTTGCATTAGCTTGCGGAACGTAAACCAAGTGTCTTTATTCTCGATCACTAAGACGTTTCTAAGCCCGTCGTGCTCAGGATGATGATATTCGAAAAATGGCTCAGGAGTATCATAATAATGAAGGAATTTCTCGTCTAAACGATTATATTTAAGTACTTCGTTGACTAAGGCCCTTTTCTCATCCCAAAGCTTTTCCTTGCCCCACACCGAAAATGAGCGTTCCTTGCGGGACATGGGCTTTTCTAATAAATCTTGAGCAAACCACAAATACCTGCTGATCCCCTCAACAAACTCCAAGTGCTTTTGATAGAGTTCTGGTCTTTGCAAATAGCCAGCAATATTTAAAATCGGATTGAGACGACGAATCGACTCAAGGGTACCCGTATGATCTTCCGGTGGTTTGATGATGCGATATTTATTAAAAAGGGGCGGCAAGCGGCCGTTGGTTTTCGAAGACTTGACCGGACTCAAAACTCCGCCCTCCACTAACCTCTCAACTTCGGTATGAAATAGATCATAATCTGATTCGTGAAAAATCTGTTGTAGTTCCTCATCAGAAATCGTATGTTTGGCATTCTTAAGTACTTTTTCGGATAGTTCCATGATAACCTCCTCTTGTAAAAGCCATTTTTTTGTGAAAGCCTCTATTTGATAAATAAATATATCTTTTTCCTATATCATAGACAACTGCTTTATAAACTAATCCGTACCAACTGGGAAAGGCAAGGACAGGTATACCATTTCGCTCTAAAAAGCAAAACAACGTACCTGTCCCCTCGTTTTTCCTAATGGTCATGCCGTCGCTGGTCAGTTCTAACGAAATGATCACCCACCATGCCTTGAGTAAAGCCCACCGAGCATAATTGCTCAGCGGAATGTTTGTATTCTCTTTGAGCATAAGCTTTACTTGCCAATTTTCTGCTCTGTTATTGTTTAACCGAATAGGACATATTCGCAGTTGCTGTAATGGTTATTTTGTCAGGATTTTGTGGTTGGGGTATTGCAGAACTTGTTGCTGCAACGGCCCCTCTAGTATATGGTTGAATGTCCGAATTCGAACTAAAATCTATCCTAAGGTATCCTAATTGATCTAGTTCTAGGCCTAAGGCCTTTGCACTATAAAGAATGTTCTGCTTCGCCCCAGCGATAGCCGAATCTATGACCTGTTCTTTGTACATTTCGGGATCTTGAATAGAATAGTTTACTGAGTTCACATTAACTTCGCTTATATTAGCTAGTTCATCAAGGATCTCCCCAACCTTATCTAACTCCTTAAAGGTTATTTCCATGCCACTGCTTGTTGAATATACCCTACTATCATTTCCAGCACTTTTATCCGTATCAGTTTTAAGATAGGAATATGTCGAGTAATCAGTAGTTTTAATTTCATCTTTAGTAAGACCCTCATTTATGAGCATATCTATAGCCTTATTGACAGCTATGGCATTATTTCCCTCAGATAATGCTCCACTATTTTCTTCAGTCCGTATAGCTAAACTAATTTTCACAATGTCTGGATCCACGTTTACTACGCTTACGGCTGAGGTTTCAATTGTGTTAGCTTGTTGCGTATCCGCAGCTAATGCTGGTTGTGTCAATACCAATAATAAGGCAAGTAGGACAAATAAAATCTTTATACTACTTTTCACAATGATCTCCCCTTCCCACACACATTTTTCCATATTATAACACAATACGCGTCTTTTTGCATTAAAAACAAGTTAAAGATAAAAGACATCCTCATCTAAACCATAAGTCTCACGGTAACAGGAAATAGGGCACATATCACATTCGTGTTCTGCAACAGGAAAAGCACCATACTCACAACCGCAAACACAGATTTTACCGCAAACCTGCTTGATCAAAGAATCCAGTTCTTTCACTCCCCAGTTTCCATAGTAACTTTTGAAACCCTCATCAGTAGTAATGCCAATAATTTCATGCCTGAAGTTTGGTATATATGGAAAAAAATCAGATGATTTGGCAATATCATTTTGTATTCCTATTTCGGCTAAACTTTCTATTTTTTCACACACCCTTAGAATGCTAATTTTAAAATCTTTGTAAAATTGATTCATTATTCTCTCCCCTTTTTCAACTGATTTCTGGGACATTTTTTACTCGCATACTTTAGTTTTTCCATACCTAATACTATAGAGGCATTTTCCTACTCTAAGCATACAATAAATCAGTCCTTAAATTAGTCCTCTAGCGAAAAAACCGGATGATTGAAAAGGAGTAGTTAAGATATGAGAAATGATAACAAAATTAAAAAAAGTGATAAGGTAATCAAGTCGGCTGTTTTTGGAGGTCTTGTAGGAACTGTGATGGGCTTATTACTGGCCCCCAAGAGCGGAAAGGAATTGCGCCAAGATCTAGCCGAACAGACCCACAAAATGGGCAACATAGCCGTAGATATTAAAGACAAGGCGCAGAGTGCTTGGTTAAATATCGAGGACAAAACTCACGTAACAGTTGATACCGGCAAGAATTGGATCCAAAAAGGAAAACGATTGGTTAGTAACCTAAAAATACTGGTATATGAGATACGGCACGGTGCTCTGACTAAAACTGGTTCTAATACTGCTTCTGATGATAAGGATCGTGAGGATCTAACAGAAGAAATTTGAAAGAACTAAGCTATGGCTTATAACCCACAACGCTACATTTCTCGACAAAATACCGATGATTGTGCGCCTACAAATCTGTCAGCACGAAAAAGTTAAGTTAAGTTTCTGTAGAGTCAAATGAAGAGAGCCTTAAGCCGGGTTAATACCGACCTGGCTCCCTTTCAAATTTTGTTCTACCGAGTACTCACCCAGTTATAAGCGGAGATTTATGTTATGTTTTGATTATGTTGCATCGTAAATGTTTAAAGAAATAAGGGCCATAATCCCTTAATGCAAATTATTAATACTTTATGAATTTTGCTCCTGAAGTGCCGCAAATAAAACATTTTTCAGGCACTACTTTCTCAATGTTTCCACAAACTGGGCAAAGATAATAAAATATTTCTTCCTCTTGTTCTAGATTATTGAGTGCTTCTTGATATAGTCTTGCATGGACCTCTTCAGCCTTTAAAGCATAGGTAAACGTTCTCACAGCAGCTTGATTTCCCTCTTCTTGAGCCGCTTGCAAAAATTCCGGATACATGCTTTGATATTCATGATTTTCTCCATTTACTGCATCATTTAAGTTTTCAACAGTTGACTTAATCATCCCTGCCACCTCGAAATGCTTCAAGGCATGGATAGTTTCAGCATCAGAAGCTGCTTTGAAAAGCTTTGCAGCATTCTTTTTACCATCAGCCTCAGCTTTATTTGAGTAAGAAATATACTTTCGATTAGCCTGTGATTCTCCAGCAAAAGCCTCCATTAAATTCTTCAATGTTTTTTGGTTATTCACAAAGTTCCCTCCCATTTTTTCTTAATCTAATCATTATTTAAGGAGTCGTTTGGTCTCAAATGGCCCTATTATACAGAACTGCATAATGATTCGTTGCTTAACTATAATATACCACATAAGTAACATTATAGACTAATCCACACCAACATATAGGGCTGTTATTTTTGAAGATGATATGCGGTATTAGAATGTGAATACCGAGTTTTAATTAGTGATCTAATTGTGTCAATAAACCTAGTTCTGCATTCCAAATCTTGAAAGATTTTTTTTCTGAGAGCAAAACTAATCTCCAATTGAATCCCCTTAC
>OMOF01000797.1 GCA_900290375.1 Candidatus Desulfosporosinus infrequens | reverse complement strand
TATTTGCATGTAATACAATATACTTGTTAGTAACTTTAGAATCTATCATAATATTATGTAATGAAGAGATTTATTAAGCCTCTACCCTTTTATGACCTAACTCTATTGATCGACTGTCTATTGAAAAGAGGCACCCCCAACTATTGGGAGTGCCTCTTTTCAATAGATTTATTGATAACGACGGACGATTTCACTTAATGAAGCATCATTAGTCGCTTCGCCGATCGCTGCAAATTTCCACTCATTTGTATGACGATAAACTTCTGCAACAATCAAACTTGTTTTACCTGCATAGTTTTCGGTTAAATTAAACCGACAAAATTCTTGCCCATTGACTGGATTGACCACCCGAATAAAGGCATTGGCAATATGTCCAAAGTCCTGTTTTCGTTTTATACAATCGTAGATGTTGACGACAAAAACAATTTTTTGAACGCTCTGAGGGACTTGGGTTAAATCCACTTGAATTTGTTCATCGTCCCCCTCGCCACCCCCAGTAAGGTTATCTCCACTATGTTTTACGCTTTTGTCAGCGCTTTGAAGATTACCAAAGTAAACTAAACGTTCTTTTGACGTTAACTTATTCCGTTCATCAAGCATAATAGCAGAAGCGTCACAATCAATTTCTGCAGGTTTCCCGCCAAAAAGGCCACTTAAAAAGCCCCCGGGTTTTGATTTCGCTACTTCATCCCAACCTAAGCCAACCATAATTTTAGTTAAGCCAGGATTTCCTTTGGTTAAATCAATTTTTTGACCTTTTTGCAAGTTAATTGCAGCCACTTTATATTTCCTCTTTTCTATTCCAAATTTTATGATACTTTTTCTTTCTTTACTTTGACGGTATTTCTTTTATCTTTCTTCCCAATTTGAAGGCGAATATAATGGAGAATAAACGTACTAAAGAAAACAACTATCAAAATAACAAAAAATAACGCATCTGAAACTACATAACCAAACACAGAAGCCATCATTTTCGCACCTATTAACCCGATCAAAACATAGGCGGTTGTTTCAAGCTCAGGGTATTTTTCTATGAGAATAAGGAAGATCCTCGCCACTCCCCTCATCATTAAAATCCCAAAAATAGCACCAAGAAAAAGCACCCACACCTTTCCACTCACACCAAAGGCTGCGAGGACGCTATCTATACTGAAAGCAATATCCATTAACTCCACTTGCAGAACTACTGCCCAGAAACTCTTATCGCTCTCTTCTAAAGCATTATCGTCATCGCTGTGACTGGAGAAAAAATACTTAGCAGACATCCAAAGTAAATAAATGGCCCCAATAATCTTGACCCAACGAATTTGAACTAAATAAACCCCAAATCCGATGGCCAAGAACCTAAACAAATAAGCACCCCAAATTCCATAGAAAAGAGCTTTCTTCTGTTGATGCTTTGGTAGATGTCTAACTAGGACAGCTAACACCAACGCATTGTCCGAAGATAGCAAACCTTCTAAAATGATTAAGGAGCCAATGATCCCTAAGCTTACAGGATCTGTTACGGTTCCCAAAAAGGCGTGTAACGAGAAGAACTGAGCATAGCTATGTCCGATTCCCTGAAAAAAAGGTGCCATAGAATTCAATTCATACCACTCCAATTTTTAGACTAAGATTTGTAACTCTTTGGTGATCTTTGCTTGTACCCGTAAGAAAGTATAACTTTGACGCTAACCAAGTTTTCTTTTCCGCTCTTAAACATTTTTACCTTTCATGTTTGTATACTATCATATCAAGGCAATCAAAAACACCTGTTAATAATGTTCACATAACTTTCATAGTTTATGGGAGTAATAGTTTCCCAATGTTTACCACGATATATTGTACTTCGAAAAGAGATATTATACAACTTTCCTCACTCTTAGCGGGCTAGTGCCATGAGACAAGGTAATAAATTCAACTCTTTTCAGGAAAGTTTGAAATTTTAAGGAGATTGGTCCAACGGGGAAAATTTCACATCTAGACTTGTCCCCTTGACTACAACTTTGCCCCTTGGGAGGCTCTGTTGGCAAGCTAAACCGCTTCCATTGAAA
>OMOF01000539.1:1965-5234 GCA_900290375.1 Candidatus Desulfosporosinus infrequens | reverse complement strand
GCATTTTAATCGTAGAGGATGGAAGAAAAAATGAGTGAGTTTTCGATTAAAGACGGGCTGGAGGGTTTAAGTTCCAATGAACTCATAAAGTTAATCATGAATCTCATCCAAAGAGAAAGACAAGTAAGATTGCATGTGTTGGAATGGCTCGAAGAAAATTGTGCTACCAATAAGAAAGCTTCAAATTCAAACAAGAAAAGTAAAGCTCTCAAAATTCATGATGAGCTATTATTAGAATATTGGCACAATTCTCAGAGGATAATTTCTGAATTTAATGACTACGGAGGAGGACCTGAGGATGAAGAAGAGGAGGCTTATGAATGGTTAGAGAAGATTTCTGACTTGATAATGGAAAATGAAATTACACCTGAAGCAAAGCACCGTTTTATGGATGAAGCGTTTATTGAATACGATGCAGGTAATTCCGGTTTTGACGACGGTCTGATGGATCTGTTTTTTGAATTGTGCAAAGAAAAGGATGAATGGGAATTTCTTGTGCAAAAGCTTAATAGTGGGAAGTCTGATTGGGGAAAGAAGCTTGTCATGGAGATTTACAGGGATCATCTGAAGGATGATTCCAGATACTTGGAGGAGAGACTTAAAAACCTTCAATATGGAATGGATTATTGGGATTTAGTTCAATACTATACCGACAAAGGAAATGGGGAATTGGCGCTTGAAATAGCGCATAAGGGCATCAAGCATGGAAAAGGAAGGCTAACCGAGCTGTATGATTATCTTATTGACCATTATTCGCAGCTGCGGGACAAGGACCGGCTGGAATCAATTGCAGAAACCGCAATGCAAAGAGAAAATGATGAAAGCTATGTTTTGGAAAGACTATTTACATTTTATAAGGATGATGACTATGAAAAGGCGAAAGAAAAGCTGATTCTGGTATGTAAAACGACCAATCACAAAAAGTATTTTGAAGAATATAAGAGAATGAAAAATTATCTATCTGAATCGGATTGGGAGAAAATAGAACCAGAGATTGTTAATGAGGCCCAAAAAAATAACATGCATGACTATTTAAGTATTTGTCTTCAAAAGGGAATGAAGGACATTGTTATTAAAACTATCATATCCCCGCCGGTGAACCAATGGGGATATGCTGGTTTTTCTGATTTCGACATGTTTGCGCAAAAACTTGAAAAAGAATACCCAAAAGAAATTCTGGAGTACTATTACAACAAAGCATATGCTAGAATTCCAAATGGAAATAGAAATACCTACAAAGAAGCTGTAAAATATCTTGGGAAAGTTAAAGCAATCTATTTAAAGCATTTAAAGCATTTAAAGGACGAGGATAGCTGGACACATATGCTCAGTAAACTGCTTATGGAGTTTAAGAAAAGACCCGCATTTATTGATGAGATTAAGAAGAGTAAGTTATAAGAGAATGCGTTCAAATTATGATGATGTAGGGTTGGATATAGGGCGGACCAGCGTCCGCTGCAAAGTCAAGTACCGTACGAACACGGTTAAAGATAGTAATGATTACCGGAAGGCAACCGGCGTGGATATTCATTTTGCACTTCTGGATTAACGGCTCTCCAGGGGCGGTGGTGAATTCTTTCAATCGGTTGGTCGCGCTATTCATCATAGATAACCTCCGCCAGTTTTGTCAAAAAGGATTTACCGATAAATGAAGCGACAGGAAGCGCCACAGCGTCTCCCATAGCTTTATAACCGTCATTGTTAGTACCGGGAAGGATGTAACTATCCGGCGCGCCCATCAGCCGGGCGGCCTCACGCGGGGACAGCAGCCTCGCGTGCAGCTCTCCGTCTTTTTTGACAATCAAAAACTGTTTACTGCTGCTGCTTTCCGGTATCCTCAGGCAACCGGCTATTCCGTCAAAACGGAGTTCTAAACACTGTTTTCCGTGCCTTGTGCGACGATAACCCGTTGCCACAATCTCGTCAAATTCAGCCAGCTTTTTCTGATGATGGGGTGGTATAAGCTTCAATGCATCGTCTTTGTCATAGGGCAGATTGAAGTCAATCATGTCAACAAGACTTCTTTTACGCTTGGGCGGCTTGTCGGCTCGCCACCATATCCAGTGGGGCAAAGTACGGCCAAGAGTAACAGCAGCTTGATTATGTAACCAGTTAGGCCCGGAGTCACATAATTCAGCGGGGATGGGCATTTTCTGCCTGATCGCAATCACAAAAACCCTTGGTCTGGACTGCGGAACGAAAAGCGCCGCGTTAATCAAGATAGCACCGCTCTTATAGCCCAAGCGCAATAAGGCATAATGAAGTTTTATGTAGTTTGCGCCGGTATTTGAAGATAATAAGCCCGTAACGTTCTCAATTAATAAAAGCGCTGGTTTTTCTGGCATTTCCTCTAATATGAGAAGCTATCCCAAACCAGACCGCTGCGTTCCGCGTCAATTCCACCCAGGGAGCCTGCTAAGGACAAATCCTGACAAGGAAAACTAGCCCAAGACAAATGAGCGTATGGCAAACTAGTCCCGGATATGTTTTTTATGTCCTTCAGGACAAAGTGCTTGTTTGTAAAATTTTCTTTGTAGACGGCAGCTTTCTTAGAGCAAATATCATTTGCCCAAACAGGACGGAACATATCTTTTAAACCCTAAGCAACTAAGCCGCTTCCTGCAAAAAACCCATGCATTGTCCATGGAGCAGACGACAAACTGACTTTATGATGCTTTTTCCCTGAATTCATAACGTCTACCTCCGTTCATTTGCAGTAAAATAACTATAATAACCAACCAAAGTGATTTTCTTCACAAAGGCTGCGGATGTCAATTTGTTAATCATATAGTATCAAACATATGTTCTTGGCACAATATTTTTTCTTGATAATTTGTCTGTTTCCAATAAAGATCCGAAGTGGACAAGACGATTTTTTTCCCACTCTACCCCTCTCCCGTACCTTGCAATCCCCGTCAAAAAAGCTATAATTAGGAATAGGTGGAAATTAAAAAGTCGCCGTGACCTGAAAGTGTTAGCGCACTTTCAGGCACGAGCAGGTGAACCAGCACCTACAACNNCACGACGACATTTTTATTATACAATGCTGCCCGTTTATGCACAAGCAAGGTGCCTGTGCTGTGGGTGAAGTGAGTGTAATGGGATGTCTGGCTGGGAGCAGACTGTGCGGCTTCACGCAGCAAGAGATTCAGCCTATTCCTGACCTAGGCAGCAAGGAACTGTTCGCGTACCGTTTATGCGGACCGCTTTTCTGTTCACAGCCGGTTTGCTTCCGGTTGATTGAGGTTAGGTGTTTAGGATTCAGCAAG
>OMOF01000539.1:0-1955 GCA_900290375.1 Candidatus Desulfosporosinus infrequens | reverse complement strand
AAAAAACCTCGCATGCGCTTTTTAATTTCCCCTATAAAAGCAGACGGCAGGACCGGGTCATGACCCGGAGCCTTGCCGCTGCTTGAAATAGGGGGGATATTAGGATGCCGGATTATAAAATGATGTATTTTCAGCTTGCGGCTAAAGTTGCAGATGCCATGGATATCCTTTTAAAAGCACAGCAGGAGGGAGAAGCGGAATACATGGATGGAGAGCCGCTTCCTGTGCTCAAAGTCATAACCATTCAAGATGGAAACCGTGATTCTGAATAGGGAAAGAGGATTTGGACTACCGGACCAGGGATCTTAGCTGGCAAGGAGGCTTTCAAAGCCCATGGGAGTTTAGCTTATTTTCAGGAAGCAGCCCAAAAGTTTGAAGACCTACTAGAGGGTAAGATCCAGGTCAAATTTCTTGAAGAAGTTTAATAGTAAGGGATCTACTGAAGAAAGCATAGATTTGTGGCTTAGTGTTGTAGGGTGAAACGGAAAGTTATTGTATTTCAGCTGATGTGCTGAACATGGAACCGGAGAGAGTTTCAGTTGAGTGGATAAAAATAAGGGAGCGAAACTAAGGGAATCTTAGGTTTCGCTCCTTTTTCACATAGAATTGTCTGAGCTGAGTGTTATGCTTTGTGCAGAGTAAGCTATGCAAGATAGATTATCAAGCAGAAGGTCCGTGCTAATAGTATATAATTTAAAGAATATTGTAAAAAGGAGCAGTTGTTGGCAGGGTTTTACAAAATTATGAAGAACTTAGGCTATAGAAAGTGTTTGCAGTTATACGAGCCATTAGAAATAGGATATCAGATTTCCCCTCACGGGTGACCCACGTAATAAAAAAGTCAGAACCAGTACGGAAAAGAAAATGTTTTTAGCTTGCTAAAAATTAATGAGTTTGTCGAAGATAAATTGTAGTTTGCCGTCTGGTCATTTCGAAACGATTTCAAAAAAAACTCTGGATTTAACTGATTTCCCCATGCTGGAATCGTATTATTGGTTGGTCCGTCAAACAGCGGCAAAACGACGTTGCTAAATCGGCTAATTAATCAGGGTATCCTCTTACGGTCAGAAATCGTCAGTTCGGACCAATTTAGGATCTTAGTTTCTGATACGGAATTTATCGAACTTAATAAGCGTCCTAAAGATGAGCAAGAAGTGCTTTTGGCAGAGTATCAGTTGATTTCCCAAAAAGCCTTTGCAGCGATGGCTCATCTGATAGATGCTCGATGCGGTTTAGGGAAACTTACCATAGTGGATGCGACTCATCTTTGGCCGGAAGATCGGAAGAAGTATATCGATTTAGCCCAGCGTAAGCACGTTCCGATCATGGCAATTGCCTTAGATATAGACGATAAATTATTGTTCGAGCGAGATGAGCAAAGGGAGCAGACTAGAGGACGTAGTCGAATCAAACAGCAGGTTAGAGCCTTTAGGAGTAATCTTCGTTCCTTAAAGACGGAAGGGTTTTCTAGTTCCTACATATTAAATGAAGTGGAAGTAGAAGATGCGTTTTTTGGGCGATCAACCAACCCCTTGCTCCAAGAGGTTGGGGCCGGTCTTGATTTTATTGGGGACATCCATGGCTGCTATAGCGAATTTCTTGCTTTGCTTGGAAAACTAGGATATCAGTCAGATGTAGAGGGGCTATACTCCCATCCTGAAGGTCGTAAACTAGTTTCGGTAGGGGATGTCCTCTCCAGAGGCCCAAATAGTATCGAATGCCTAAAATTCTTTATAAACCATGTTGAAAAGGACTTAGCCTTCATGGTCGATAGTAACCACGGATGGAAGATTGCTCGCTGGCTGTCCGGTCGAAAGGTCGAGTTAGCCCATGGAGATGAGCTAATTGTAGCCGAGTTTGATCATTATGAGAGAGAACACGGTAAAGAAGCCGCAGAAGAGTTGAAAGAAAAGGTTAGAGATCTTCTTCTCAATGCGCCTTCAAACTTAGTATTT
>OMOF01000571.1 GCA_900290375.1 Candidatus Desulfosporosinus infrequens | reverse complement strand
CAAATGGTCTTTTTTTAGCTATTTTCATGCAGTTAATCTCTCCAACCGACTTTGAATAGCAGGAGTGATTTCTGTTTCCGCAGGGTGTGAAAAGAATCAGTTCAACCACTCAATGACTTCACCCGCTGATTGATCCTGATAGATATTATTTTTAACAAGGTACTATTTTGGCTTAAAGGTCTTCTTCACCCGCGCCTTCCGCGTAAAACCCATCGATTTCCACCGGCGTGGATGGCTGCCAGTAACCCTCTACAAAAATCTCTGGATGTCCATAATCGACCAACATCAAACCCGTATCATCTGTTGGTATGTCTTTACGGGCAAACCCCATGCAATTCACTCCATCGCCATCGGCCCAGGCTTCGAACTGCGAGCATCTTTCGTTTCCTTTATCAAATGCACACTTGGAGCAGTGTTGTTCAATCGGCGGCCCAGTGCGTATCCGATAGGATCCACCGCGTTCGTAAATTGCCACTACGCCATTGAGAACGAGTCCTTTCAGAAACTCCCGGTCGGTACTAAAACCGATCTCTGTTTTAAATACCCGTCCCCAAGTCATAGGCGCCATATCCCGTAGATCACTGCCCATACGTTTGCGCATGTATGCTGCCACGGCACCATCGTCAATTTCGGTATAATCCCCATTGCGTAGAAACCCGGCTACGAGATCCCGTGGACTATCACCGGCAATGTAGTCATCCGATTGTAAATCGCGCAGTAATAATTTGCTCGTAATATATTCCCCTTCGTCAATAAATTGAAACATAAATTACATCGCTCCTTGCCATCGTGAATTAAGAAAGGATCTTATAAACGACACTCGATCTTTGGTTTTTGTAAAGACTGAATCAACAAACCGTTTGACTGAACTCAAGTCGTCCGGATTAATTCTGGAGTGTTGCCCAAGCAATGACACATCACTAAATGTCTCTGGGATGAATTGGCCCCGCTCGGTTCGGCGATTCATTGTCGCAGCGGTCGCCACGGCTTGATAGGCAAGTTTGATATTAGCTTGGATTTGTTCAGGGGTCAATGTCCCATTAAAATATCGGAACTCTACCGTTTGTTCCCGCATTGCTAACGCTGGATAACCGTTGCCTCGCGTTCCAATCCGCCGTTCAGCCTCGGCATCGTTTCGTGGTCGCCTGTCGGTAATGCGTTCCCCAATGGGTTGTGCGTAATGAGTGCCACGGAAGTGGCCTTCTGACTCTCCGGCTGCCGCAACCCGGTAGATAAGATCCTCGTTTCCGCCAACTAACCTGTGAAGGCGGTGTTTTCTATTTCGATTCTCATCTAAAGGAGCTTTGCCAATATGGACATGGGCACCGCATCTTTGGCTCACTGTCGCACCATGGGCTTTTGCAATTTCGCAAACTTGCTGGATTTGTTGCCAGGATTCAGGAGTATCTCTCAGTATGGGAGAAATTATTTCACCATCCACCGAGCCATCGCGTTCGTACCGCCATTTGAGACTCACGGCTCTCGCGCCAGAATGGTAAGACTGTTGTGTCTGGAACTCCGTTAAACCTGCCTGATATAAGGCTCTCCCTAGAGCTTCTCGATTCCCGCCTACGAATTCGATTTCGACGCCAAATGTATTACTGTCAGGTCCATCTAACACGGATTCCGTTTCATAGACAGATGGTTCGGAGGCCATTTGCAATAAGTCACTCCACGCTTGTTCATTATTGGAAACAAACGTTAGGTTTTGATCTATTTCTGCAATTTGGGCCAAACGATCTCTAACTACTTCGTCTTGATTGTGCTGTGATTGAACAATTCGTGGTTCAACGACGGTTTGCGCCATGGTATTGTCTCCGGGTCTCCAACCAGCTTCTAGTGGCGGCAAACCCATTGCTTGACGTAAAGCTCTGATATGTCGACATTCGTGATGATGAAAAAGAAAGTCAGGACATGTACAACTATCCGGCGTGGTATCATATTGCTGACCACTGGAACTGGTTACGCGACCACCGCCACCGGCGGCACCGCCTGTTGCTCCTGTAAACGATATGGTTAATGGTTCAACTTGATGCCGAGCCCGACTAAATGATTCGACCACGATCGGAGGAGTTACTGTCGGTATTGCTTGCGGTTCGACCCCATATCCTCCTGGATCATATCCTCCGCCCCCGCCACCGCCTGCTCCTGGACCATCTGCGTGCATATTCGAACGACGGCCTTTTGGCATTTACAACAACATCCCTTCCGCCGAAAGCTTAAATATTTGATCTCTGGTTAGGGAATCATCGGACTTTTTACCGTTCCATAAGCGACCATAGCGCGATTGCATGTAGGCTGACGTGTTCATAAAATGTAAATCATTTCGCCCAGTTAATTCTCTGGCCATTTTAGCTCTGGACTTTGAACCCACTCCGACGAATATGACTTCAATATCTTCTGGGATATTCTTTAAAATCAAGGCATAGCCCATAGCAACCATAACCCAATCTTTAGACGACTTAACACTACCAATACCCTGCAAACTCATCGATATAGAAGGGGGATGGACGGAATTGATATAGTCGATCCATCGATCGATGTCGGTTTGATGCCCCCAAGCAACATCTAAAACAACAGGCAATCCGGCATCAACCATTTCTGCGTAACACTGGGTTGTGCGATAAAAATTCACTAATTGTTCAAGGCGAGGAGCATTGTCATAGATTGAGAAATTAGGGGTAAAGACCAAATCAAATTGCTGGTAATAATCCCAATATTCCTGACGCTCAGCCCACAAAGCGGCTAAATAACTATCGGGTGAATAACCATGAAGGGCTATAAACTTCGA
>OMOF01000786.1 GCA_900290375.1 Candidatus Desulfosporosinus infrequens | reverse complement strand
TATTTTTCTTCATGCCAAACATACTTAAAACCTCCTTAAGGTTATTAACCAAGATTAGTTTTTGTTATTCGAATCCTAAAAATACTAACTAAAATTTGTAAGGAAGTTTAACAGGTGTTGAGAGTTGCGGGTGCTCGCGATGCACTTGTTATCTTGTTATGGATTCTATATGATGCGGAGTAATCGAGGTATATCAGAACCGATGTAAAAATACAAAAGCCTAGATAATTTTATCTAGGCTAAAACTGTTACGGACTAATAACAGGGGAAGGGAGGTTTCGGTGGATCAGGTGGCTGGGGTGGTGGGTCGAAGGGTTTTCGGAGTATCCCCCATAGCTCCCATATTATTACCCACAATAAAGCAATAATAACTCCTAATGACAATAGAATCATAACACTTCACCTCTTTAATTTAAATAATTGTAAATATAAGGGGCTCTGAAATATTATATTCAGCATGTCTGATGGATGTTATTGGAAATAGTATGATTGGTAATGTGGCGCAATCGAGATATGAGATGCTTTTAAGAACGAGTAAAACGGAATATGATAAGGTTCTTACCAAATATTGTGGTGGGGCCTATTTTTTTCGTGGAACAAGGTTCCCCTAATCAGATTGTTATGAGATACTTAAACGGTACATAATTGGGGGTGCTGAACATTAGTTTTCATGATTGGGTGTTAATATTTAGTGATATATTTTGGGAATACGAATCGATAGTCACCAATATCCCCGGGCTGGTTTGGTTATCTATTGTTTTGACGGTTGGGGTAACCTTGCTTGACAGAATTTATCTTCCAAAAAGCATTAAACCGTCAGACGAGAGTAGTATACCTAACGGATCCATTATTCCTAATGCGCCCAATGTACCCAATGAAAAGATCGATGAAAACGAAGTTATCAATGCAGAGATGGCTACCTCTTTAAAATGAGTGAAGCTACTTTCCTTAATTTGGGGAGTGGCTTTTTTATGGTTTAACAATTGCTTTACACAAAGTTCATGAAGGTGTAACAAATATAGTTTATGATATAAAGAGTGAACAGATGAACAACGTCCTGTGATTTTAGATAAGAAAGAGTTGCATCACGAATGAAATTGATTGTCATCTTAGTATTGATTGGGATAATTTTTGCTTTATTAAGGGCCTTACAGGCCACTGATGGGTACTTAGACTAATTGCTTTGATATTTACAACAGATGGTTACCCGCTATTATAGCGGTTAACATAAATCTCGCTTTTTTTCGGCATAGTCCTCCTACACTACCCCTCCTAGCGAGGGGATTTTTTTGCGCCAATATCCTCATCGACT
>OMOF01000621.1 GCA_900290375.1 Candidatus Desulfosporosinus infrequens | reverse complement strand
GTCTTGCCTTCTACTGCAGTGACGTCATCATCTGTAAGATCTCCCCACTTCTCTTTAACACTACCTTTTAGCTCTTTCCATTTACCTTTAAAAATATCTTCGTTCATTTTTAGTCCCCCTTTAATTTAATGTCGCCTATTGCGAACATATGTCGTATATTTAACTGAATTTACATCTTCTATTGAAGACTTGAAACAACTTGAATATCATCAAATATCGTGTTTGCTTCAACGAGAATGCTCCTTGGCAGCCAATTCATCGGCCCAGTATCCCTGGCGATTGTAATGTCGATGCAGTCCTGTCTCATAATCCCGGGTTAGCAGAGACGCCTCCGTGTATTCCGGTGACTGCTTGATGGTCTCGCGGAGAAGATTGACGAATACTTTCGTCTCATTCCAACTAACGCTCTCGATCCATCGCGGTGAAACCAGAACCTTTTTCCCCGGCCACCAGTTCCGTGTATCGATGATTAGATAACGAATCGTCCACGTCTCGTCATCTATGACAAAATCCTCGACGTGGCCAATCTCGCCATCTGTGGCTTGGATGTCGTAGCTACTAACATCGTAAGTGCTGCGCAAATGGGGATCGAATTGGCTGTCCCAATACATCGGCCATTCATAATACCCATAGTATGCCTCCTCGAATTGTCGCGAGACGGGCTTGTCATTGTCCAAGGAGGGACTATCCTCAATCTGTTTTTTGGTCAAATTGATGGTGATATATTGCTCTTCTTTATTCACGGAGACCAGCGCATGCGGGGAGATCAATACCTGCCTGCCCGTAAGCCAGTTTCCTGTGTCGGCGATCAGATAGCGAATCATCCAGTGGTGGTCATCAAAGTAGAATTCATTGACCTTCCCTATTTCCCCGTCGAGGCTGTGCAATTTGTAGCTCCTTAGTGTTTTGGCTTTGTTTAGCATATATAGCAATCCTTTCTTAACACCGAGTACAATGTCCGTTGGCTAAAGCGCCCTCCTCCCTGAAATTAAGTTTATCACCACTATAATTACAGCAATTACGAGAAGGAGATGAATTAATCCGCCCGCAGTATATGAAGTGACCATACCAAGAAGCCATAAGATCCCGAGAATAACAACGATTGTCCATAACATGCTTTATCATCCTTCCTTTATTAAGGTTGCCCAGCAAGTTCTACTCGCTGGAAGAATAGGAGCGGTACTGTATGTTGTTTCCACTTATAATGATAACAGAAGATAATGCCAATTTAATGACAATTTTCTTCTGTTTAAAACATAATGCGCAGGAGTGAGAATTTTCATCTCCTCAACCTGCGCATTAAATATTTGTCATCAAATTCATGTGTAAATATAGCAAAACAATACCTATCTTACTATATATTCTTTTGAGGTCTCAATACATCTCACCTCAGTCATTTGCTTTCCCAATATTTTTCTGCATCAATTTCCATCTTTTTAAGTCTAGTATAATAGTCGGAATATTCCGTTAAATGCGCAAGTGCAATTTTGCCTGTAACTAACGGATC
>OMOF01000570.1 GCA_900290375.1 Candidatus Desulfosporosinus infrequens | reverse complement strand
TACTACTATAAGGGAAGGTTGACTTCCCTTATCATCTATTAAACGACCGTGTACACGTACCATTCAGGGTTAGTATATGGTCTGTTTAGTGGATCTTTGACACCGACGAAAGCGGGAACTTGGTCAGTGTACGCAGGCTATGGTAGTCTTGATGAGGCTTATGGAGTAGTTCTAACAGTGAATCCTGGCCCTATAGCTAGTGGATCTATGTCACCCAGCGCAGATGTTATTTATGCACCAGGTTCAGGGATAATTAATTTTACAAATATAGCTGATGCATATGGTAATATTTATGCAAATCGAGTGATCACAGTTACACCTAGTTATACTGGACCTAATGTAGGAGCAAGTAGTCCACCCACTTTGACTGCGTTTACTGTGACAACGAACTCAAGTGGTAACGCACAATATATAACTAGTTCATTTAGCGGTTTTACAGGAACTATAACTTATACTTCTCAATTGCTGTCATGCTCCATTAATGTATGGATTGATAGAGAGAAGTATATGGAGGGTGATGGTAATCGGTTATGGGTATTAGGAAATGACGAATATCTGTATGTTAGTAATATCAATAATGGTAGTTATCAGTTTGGATACCCATCTACAACATTATATGGATGGCTTACAGGTCATGATGCGACTTCGATTGTAGCTGGAAGCACTGGCTCTCAATTCAACGAAGTATACTATAATTATTCTGGGGGCGAAGAGATTAATAACGTGGGAGGTTCAGATCCATCAGAAGGGTCCTGGCCCTTTGTATGGTCTGGCTATTTATTTGACTATACTACTACAGCTTTAGTTTATACTAGTTTGTCCTCTCCTTTAGAGTGCAAATCTGTATTCTATGATGGTGAATCAGTACATGGTTATGCTATAGACTACAGTAACAATCTATATAGCTGGTATCATGAAAGCGGGGAAGATAGTTATGCCAGTATTCTGATGTCAAACATTTTATATGTAACATCCATGAATAATAATGATTTTGCAATAGATACTAGTGGAAATGTATGGAATATTTCTAGCGGTGCTCCAATTGCAGTGACTGGATTTCCTGCCGGAACTCGTATACTGTCTGTAGCGATTAATAATTCTGGTAACACATATTACGCACTAGATGAACTAGGTCAGCTATGGGCCTGGGGTGATAATACCGATGGTGAATTTGGGAATGGCACTTCTGGTAATTCATCTGTAACACCAGTTAGAGCCGCAACTTCCATTGCAGGTATTGAAGCTATCTCTACGGGTGAAACTGGAAGCATGTACGCTATTACTACTGGTAACTCAGTGTACAGATGGGGATATGTCGTAACTACCCCATCTACTGGACATCAAACTATACAGTCAAGTCCGAGTCCATTAACAACAGAAGGTAGTTTCATATTTCCAGCTTCTTAACGATTTACTGATTTATACAGGCACTACGATATCTTCGTAGTGCCTGTATCTTTAAAAAACCGAATTTAGCTAGCTATACCTTCTCTCCAAAATTATAGTTATTGTGGCACATAAAAATCAGAATAACCAAAATCCCCATACGCATGATACCCGGCATAAACAGTTCCATTTATAGCTGTTATGTTGGAACCGTTAGAATTGAAATGCCATGCATTGGTTGCATAACCTGTAAAGGTTGGTACCCAGAAGTTAGCCTCTGTTGGGTCTGTACCGTACTGAGCTATAGCAGGTCCTGGAGCTTCTGACCATACGTTTACACCGAGATTACCGTTGAAACTACCAATACCAGCTTGCATACCTCCACCTTGAATCCAAGCTGTATTATTTGTGTCTATATACTGGAAAGCACCTGTTCCCCATCCTGCAATATCAACAACATTAGATAATATCTTTGTGAATACAGTATAATTCACAGGGGATGAATTACCGAATAGTCCTCCTTCATATCCATCTCCAAGTTGCTCTACTCCCTGATCATTACCCCAAGCATAGACAGATCCATCCGCTGTTAAAATGAATTCATCATAGGCGCCTGTTCCACCAAAGTCACCAGTGCCAACTATATTTACAGCATTGGTTATGCATGGTATCACGTAAGGGGTTGGATAGCATGGATCATTAACACGATAGCACGAAACAGTACNNCTATTACCATTATTGACCATGAAGTCATATTCAAGTATTTCTGTTAACCCATAATTATTGGAAATACCGTATAAATTTTTGTTAGCAACAGCACCTCCAATATTTGTAGTTAATTGATATTTTCCTAGAGGCAATGTCACAGATAAGGTTCCCGACCCCGTGCTATCTAATGACACGATTTGATTTGCAATCGAATATGGATCACCATAAACTGTGGACATATTAATTGTAGCTGACGTTTCGGGGTTAGAGTAAGCGTCCTCTGCGTTCGAGATATTAATATAATTAACAATGTTTACCACGTTTAATAAATTGGCGTTTATACTTCCTGACGTCATAGGTCCAGCTGAAACAGTAATTGTCGTTGCGTAGGGTACACTGAGACTTCCGTATCCCGCATAAGCCGTCCACGTTCCCGCTTTCGTCGGTACAACAGAACCACTAAATAACCCATACGTACCCCCATTATGGTACGTGTACACGGTCGTTTAATAGATGATAAGGGAAGTCAACCTTCCCTTATAGTAGTA
>OMOF01000569.1 GCA_900290375.1 Candidatus Desulfosporosinus infrequens | reverse complement strand
TGCGATAAGTGATCATATTGGAAATAGATCTTTATACTGTATAAGCAATTGCTGACAACGTGGTTAGGAATCTTGACTTAATTGGATAGATGGTGGTAACAATACTTGTTAACTTTATAAGCCAAAAAGCACCTCCCTAAATTATGTCGGACTAGCCTTATGACATTGGTGTAGGCCGAGTGGGAGAACCTTTGCCCAATCGGGCGTTCCGGCAAGTAGTGTTACATCAATGAATCCCTGAAATGCCTGATGTTTTCAGGTTATAACTTCTATAATCATAATCTCTCTCTTGTTTCGCATTTTCTTACAAATGTTTATTAAAATAACTCCAACAACGTTCCTTTCCGAATTCGGGCAAGGATGCCGTCCTCTCGCATGGTCTGTAGCCTAATGTTCCGAGGGTTTGCGAAGTCTGGTTTCAATTACCTCCGTTCATCGAATGGTTTTAGTATTTCTCCAATTCTGACTCCATTTATCTCAATAACTTTGATTTCATCTGTTTGGACCCAACTGATCGTTCCATCCTCATCACTGATCGCTGCATACTTTAATTCTCCTTCTTCTTCGTGGGGGAACAATGAACCTCCTAGAAAACTTGGTCTTGAATCCTTGAAGAAGGAATAACCAGTACCAACAAGTACGTAATACTTGCCGCTTTCCTCATGTAAAACAATTACTGCCACTTCTCTTTCCTCCTTTACAAAATCTCAAATAACTTGTAATTGCCTCCCATTATTAACTAATAATAGTCTTCTACAAAAACTTCCCAATTCCTTTTTAAAAAAGAACACCTTATAAAAAAGTGACCACCAGTAGTCACATTTTGCTACCGATGGTCTTTCTTCTTCACTTCAAAGGTTTCATATTTGTTTTTTCTCTTGTGGTTTCTTAACCGCTCCAACCTTTATGATAGCCAACTCTTGGGCCAAAGTTTTGTTTTCTTGTCTTAGTTCCTCGACCTTAGCGAAGTATTGATCCTTTTCCTTGCCCAACCCATCTTTAAGTGTCTGGGTAACTTGTAACACTGTTTTTTCAGCATCGGTCTGAATCTTTTCTATCTGAAGCTGATGCAATTTTTCAATTTGCTCAAGCTGATTTAAACTGCTTCGATGATGATATCGAACCTGTTTAGCTTTCAATCGGGAGCAATTCTTCACTCTTAGAGAGCAGAATGTCGTCTGTTAGCAGTCAAGCGACTGTAATGACCACATCGATTTGCCCCATGGAATAGTCAAAAGGTTGAGAGGGCGTTGTAAGCACGACCCCCCTGGGCTGTGGTCATAGTAGCAGCGTTATTCAAATGAGAAAAACGCTCTCCCACGATTAAAAACTTGAGAGAGCGTTGTTAATAATTCAAAACAATGAAGCCCCTTATTAGCACCAATGGCACTTGTACTAAATGGG
>OMOF01000563.1:189-1886 GCA_900290375.1 Candidatus Desulfosporosinus infrequens | reverse complement strand
CCCTTGACTACAACTTTGCCCCTTGGGAGGCTCTGTTGGCAAGCTAAACCGCTTCCATTGAAATTGAAGTGCAGTCCCACCTTTTGTAAGGTTTCTCCGACCTGTCGAATCGTCATTCCAGTGAGATCAGGGACGACTGCTTCATCCGCAAGCGGCTGACGCTCCGGAGTTACAGATTTAGGAGCCGGACGAACCGGAATGTCGTTCATTGTAACAGATACAGAATTCTGAGTATCTCCAGCAACTGGAATATTATATTCTTGGAGGGCCCCCTGGATAATCGTTTTGGCATAAGGACTACACAATGGGCCACCTTCATGTTCTCCTCCTTTGGGACTGTCTACAACAACCAACACCGCTATCATAGGATTTTCCGCCGGTGCATAAGCTTCAAATGACGAGATGAAATCAATGGTAGAATACTGCCCTGTTTTTGGGTCAACTTTTTGCGCTGTGCCTGATTTGCCAGCAACATTAATCCCAGGTATAGCAGCTAAATGCCCCGTTCCATCTGTAACGACATGCTCCAATACGTTGGTCATTTGGTCCGCTGTCACTTTGGAAATAACCTTACGTACCACAGTTGGTTGATTTTGTTGAATGATATTTCCGGTAGAATCCGTAATTTTATCAACCACATACGGTTTATAAAGAGTACCTCCATTCGCCACAGCACAAAACGCAGTCATTAACTGGATAGGAGTTACCATATTAGATTGTCCGAAGGACATGGTCGCTAACTCAACATCCCTTGCCTTAGCTTGGGGGACAAGCAAACCACTTTCTTCTCCAGCAATATCCACTCCTGTTTTGACACCGAAGCCGAAAGCTCTAAGATATTTGTAAAAGTTAAGCAACCCAAGTTTTTGCCCAACCTGAGCCAAGACAACGTTTGAAGAGAGCTCCATCCCTTGTGTAAAGCTAATGGCTCCCGCTGGTCTTAGACCACAATCCCAATTTTCGATAATTCGAGGTCCAACGCGCAAATAACCTGGATCACTAAAAAGCTCATTTGGAGAAATTACTCCCTCTTCCAAAGCAGCCGAACCTGTAACAATTTTAAAGGTTGAACCTGGCTCATAATTCATACTAATCGCCCGATTAACCCAGTCGTCAGGGGTAGATTTGGCATAATCGTTGGGATTAAATGTGGGTCGGGCACCCATTCCGAGTAGCTTACCAGTTTTAGGATCCATCGCCAGAATAGTAACACTTTTTGCTTGAGTTGCTTTCTCCAAATTATCTAATTGCTGCTCAATTAAAGACTGAATTGTAATATTAAGCGTCAAGGTTAAATTGTCACCCGGTTGAGGAGGTTTCATTTGAGAAGGAGTATCAAGGATTACCTGATGATTTGAGTCTCCTTCCGTCACAGAAAAACCCGGAGTTCCATAAAGGACCTTATCATAATAGGCTTCTATTCCCCCTACACCATGACCTGTCATGTTGACAAAGCCTAAGACTGAAGCAGCCCATGAGTTTAGCATATAGACCCGCTTTTGTTCATCCGTAAACCCTATACCTGGAATTTTGAGTTGACGGATTTGATCGGTCTTGTCACGCTCCACCTGGTGAGAAAGACTAACCCACTGCAGATCTAAATTGAGTTTTCCCAAGATGGTCTTGGGATCTTGACCTAGGAGATTACCTAATTTCTGAGCAATCTCATCTTTGGACATTTTAGTATATTGATGTTT
>OMOF01000563.1:0-179 GCA_900290375.1 Candidatus Desulfosporosinus infrequens | reverse complement strand
CTCTGGCGGTAGGTTTTGGCTAATCATTCGACGGTCTAGTCCCATCGCACTTAATGTTTCTGCTTGGTACACTTGCATCCAAACCAGTCGCCCCAGTATCAGCAGAACAATAAGCGTTAATTGAATATAGATCCATCGTTCCCGAGCAAAGTAGCCGATCGATTTTTCTTTTCTCATAA
>OMOF01000858.1 GCA_900290375.1 Candidatus Desulfosporosinus infrequens | reverse complement strand
TAATATTAAGGAGTGTCGTTAATGATTACACCTAAGCAAGCACACACTATGACCGGATTTCATTCTAGAAAACGTACACCGGAGTTCGAGGCAGAAATGGAATCAGTAATAAGTGAACTAGATGCGAGATTCAGTTCGCCGTCATACGAGACAAACACGTTTATAGCTATTAAATTAATCAAGAATATAAGCNNACAAGGAGGCTGGATGGCCTAAAGTGACACAAGAAATTTCGAAAGAAAACGGTGAAATAGTAGCCTTCTTTCACTTCTTTAAGGAAGACTAAACAGAGATAATAAATCCGAAAATATATCTTGACTGTCACGGCTCCCGCTACCTCAACCTGACATATTATTTAATATCGATGAACAAAGTACAGCCATGTGATGGATATAGCTTTCATCACATGGCTGATTTTCTACGTATGTGGAGGTGACCTTATTTTAGCCAGAAACCATTTTGAAAAGGTGATTAAGAAGGTCGAGCCTTGAACGAGTGCCCTTGTAACTTGGATTTGAGTGGAATGAGCCTATAATTGAGGTTTTGCTGTGGATCTTAGTGATCGCTTATGACTGTGGGTTCAGGTAACCTCGTAAGAATATGGAAGGAGATCCCGCATGTTTTGTCTCAAAAATATCCTAATCGGTAAACCAATGCGAAATTCGTTGCTTGCCCACGAAAAACTAACAAAAATAAAAGCATTGGCTGTTTATTCTTCCGACGCTTTATCCTCCGTAGCCTATGCTTCGGAAGAAATACTCTGGGTTTTAGCACCTTTAGGGGCGTTTGCCTTGTCTTATTCACTGCCAATCGCTGGAGTAATTCTATTACTTTTAGCTATGCTAATTTTTTCTTATCGAAAAACTATTTCCGCATACCCTTCAGGCGGGGGAGCTTACATTGTCGCTAAAGGTAATCTGGGTCAAATCCCAGGGCTGGTGGCGGGGTCTTCTCTGGTAATCGACTATATCTTGACGGTCGCAGTCAGTATTGCCTCAGGGGTTGCCGCCATCACTTCCGCGATCCCTACCTTACTCCCTCATACAGTGGCTTTATGTTTGTTTTTTGTCTTACTGTTAATGATTATAAATCTTAGAGGAATTAAAGAGGCAGCTACAGTATTTACCTTACCAACGTACATTTTTATTGTTTCTCTTCTGACGTTAATCGCAATAGGGATTTACAAACACACATTGGGCTTGCCGATTCCGGCGGCACAACTAAATCCTATTTTAGGTTCTGCTCCCCAATCTTATATTACTCTCTGGATTCTGGCGAAAGCGTTTTCATCAGGATGCACGGCACTAACTGGAGTTGAAGCCATAAGTAATGGTGTTCCTAATTTTGAAGAACCACGTTCAAGGAACGCTGCTCTTACCCTAACAGCGATGGGGATTATTATTATTTTCCTGTTTGGTGGAGCGACATATTTAGCCCAGATTCTCCATGTAACACCAAATTTAAA
>OMOF01000746.1 GCA_900290375.1 Candidatus Desulfosporosinus infrequens | reverse complement strand
GTGGTAACCTTCTTGTTAGGGGAGCTAACCTAATGAAAGGGTATCTTATTCACGGAGAAGGCTTTAAGCCACTTAAAGACTGGTATAGGACTGGTGACATTGTTGAAATTGACGACCAAGGGTATATCACTATTAAATCGCGGCTTAAGCGCTTTGCCAAAGTAGCAGGAGAATTGGTACCCTTGGACCTTAGCGAAGAAGTAGCTTCTGAATGTTTTGGAACCTCTAACCTTGCGACGATAGCCACTGCAGACCCATTAAAGGGCGAAAAAATTATTCTTTTCATGTCAGAAGAAGGTCATTCTTTAAAAACACTCGGAGCATTTATTAGGTCTAGGAATTTGTCACCACTATTATTACCGGCAGAACTTACACTTATAGAGAATATTCCACTTCTAGGTAGTGGAAAAACAGACTATGTGGCATTACAAAAGCAATTTATATAAGATTGGATGATTGATATAGTCATCCACAGTTATCATAGATATTCTTCCTTATAAAGGTTTTTCTTCAGTAAATTTATATATTCTTCAAATTCTTTGTGTAAGGGTTCAAGATCAAGCGCTGCTTTACCTGAAGATTGACTTATATATCCTTCGGCTAATAAAACAAGCATTTTCATAATCAGCTTTGGATCAATACCGTCTTTAAATTTTGAAGCATCCATGCCATCAAGAGCAATTTTACTTCTAAAGCCTTCACCTTTTGCAAGAACGTCTTTTATCTCCGTTTTTACTTCTTCATCGCTTTCAAAATACATACTGTTTAAAAAAGAAAGAATGGAAGGATGTTTTTTCATTACCGAGATTTTAATATCCGTTGCCAGTTTAATTCTGTCAAAGAAATCAGTTACACTGGTATCAAAGTTTTCATTGATTTCCTTCATTAAAATGTTTCCGCATAAATCGATTAAATAAAGATACAAAGTTTTTTTTGTGCCAAAATAATGAAATATCATTGATTTGGAAATTCCGGCAGCTATAGCAATGTCGCTTACAGATGTTTTTTTATAACCGTTATTGCTAAAGGACAAAAGGGCGGCATCAACGATTATAGTTTGTTTTTCTACAGATAAACTTAAAAATTTTTCCAAAATTCTCACCTCATAAATATAATTAACCGAACCGGTTTATGTTAGCATAACACAATAAACCGATTCGGTCAATTATTTAATTGAAAGTAAAGTGCTGTTTTACCATGCAAAACCATGTTGCCTCAGGACAGAATCAGTTACATTGTAAAATCTGGTTGTGTTTGCCCCATCATCGTTAGTGGCGTCAACATTGTACCAGTTCCCACCAATATTTACTTTATTCCACGCATGTGCTTCGCCATTTAATGTTCCACTTACAATCCTTGTAGTTATTCCTGCCTGTCTTAACATTTTGTACATAAGCAGAGAATAGCCTTGACATGCTGTTTTGTGAGGGGCGACAAGCGCCGCGTACGCAGAGTGGTTTGCTAGGGTATAGTCATACGATACAGTCTTTATAACCCATGTGTGTATCGCTTTTTCTTTTTGGAAGTCCGTCATACCTGGAGTGATAATTGATACTAAAGCTCGGGTTACAACAGCATTTACATAAGCTTCTTGCTGTGCAGTTGTTAAATAAGTTGCTCCGACATCAATATTTAAATTTCCATCCGTGCCATTAGCCGTACAGGATAAAGAAGACATAGAAAACTTTAAATAATCATTACTGCTTTCCGCTGCTTTGAGACTGTTTGAGAGATCCTCATTAAAATTCGAAGTGTCACCTGTATAGTTTATAACAAATCCAGAATCTCTGGCTGTCAAGTCTGAAGCTATAACTGT
>OMOF01000734.1 GCA_900290375.1 Candidatus Desulfosporosinus infrequens | reverse complement strand
AGATAATAGGTTTAAGGGGAATCAGTAGATTCCCCTTAAACCTATATGGGTGCAAGCGGGGGGGTGCAAACGGGGACGGTTCTTGCTTGCATTATTAGAGCACAACCAACAATTTGCTTTTTAAGTCTGGTGGAAAGAGTTGTCCTTGATGCAAGTGGGGACGGTTCTTGCTTGCATTATAAGAAAGTACAACTAAGAATTTGCTTCTTAAAGTTTGTTTGAAAAAGTTGTCCTTCTTCGCGAAAAAGTTAAGTTATAAAAAGAAAAGAAAAGAGTTGTTGAATGAACATGAACGAAGAAAAAAAGATTCGGTTTGCGATCATAGGGTGTGGGCGGATTGCCCCCAAACATGCAGAGTCTATTGTTGCGCTTCCTGAAGCAGAACTCGTCGCGGTATGTGATATAGTACCTGAGTTAGCTCAGGCCTTTGCCGACAAATATGGAGCAGAGCCCTACACTGATTATATTGAAATGTTAAAAAGGGGCGACATCGATGTCATTACTATTGCAACTCCGAGTGGCTTACATGCTGAAATCGGTATTGCAGCAGCAGAAGCAGGCAAACATATATTGGTAGAAAAACCGATGGCTATGACTCTGAAAACCGCTGATGCTATGATCGCAGCCTGTCACAAAGCTGGCGTCAAACTAGGCGTTATTCACCAGAACCGTTTTAACGATTCAATAAAACTCCTGCGCAAGGCTTTAGAGGCTGGTCGTTTTGGCAAATTAACTCATGGACAGGCCACTGTCCGTTGGAATCGAAACGATAATTATTATACTCAAGCGCCTTGGCGTGGAACGAAGCTCCAAGACGGCGGCGTCCTTATGAATCAGTCCATTCACAACATTGACCTTTTACAGTGGACCTTTGGACCTGTGGAATCTGTTTTCGGATATACGGCAACCTTTATGCGCAAGATTGAGATGGAAGATATGGGTGCAGCCGTGATTAAGTTCAAAAGTGGTGCCATTGGACTGATTGAGGCGGCTTCAACCATCTATCCAAAAAACATTGAAGAGACCTTGAATATCTTCGGTGAGACTGGATCAGTCATCGTCGGCGGGATTGCAGTCAACCGAATCGAAGTTTGGGAACTACCTGATAGCGTAGAAGAGAAACAAGAGATTTTCGCTAGTCAGGAAGGCGATCCTCCATCAGTGTACGGCTTTGGACATAGAGAACTAATTTTAGATCTTATCCAAGCAATTCGCGAAGACCGGGAACCGGCTATTCCTGGAGAAGAAGGGCGTAAAGCGCTGGAAATCATCTTGGCTATTTACAAGTGTCAGGAGACAAAAGAGCAAGTGGTGTTTCCAATGGAGGTAGAATAATGAATCATCGAATGATCGCCTCCAGTGCGACTGTGCCCGAAAGCGTAACGGTTGGGCCGTTTTGTGTAATTGGGGAAAATGTGGTGATCGGGGAAAATGTCGTCTTGGGAGTGGGGTGTGTGCTGGGCGACGGAGCTCAAGTTGGAGCCGGAAGTGAGCTTGGGAACTATGTCAGTATCGGGTCAGGGGGAAAATTAGGCCTTCGCACCCGCATCGGGGATCACACCACGATTTACGCACACGTTGAGCTAGGCGATGACGGCTTCATCGGGAGCAATTCTTCACTTGGACGTTTACCAAAGGCAGCGGCTACGAGTACGGTAAAAGCTCAAGCAGACTTGCCCCCCCTCAAAATGGGGAACGAGTTCACGGTCGGGTGCTCTACCGTCCTCTATGCTGGGACGAGCTATGCCGACACGGCCTTTGTTGGAGACGGATCAGTAGTTCGGGAGAGATGCACGATCGGGCAGAATGTGGTGATAGGTTCGGGAGTAGGCGTGGAAAACGACACTAAAATTGGTGCCTTCACCAAGATTCAGACGGGTTCTTATATCACCGCCTATATGGAAATAGAAGAACATGTGTTTATTGCCCCCATGGTCACGACGACGAATGATAACTATATGGGGCGGACAGAAAAACGCTTTCAATCAATCAAGGGACCGACAATTCAGCGAGGAGCTCGTATCGGCGGAGGGGCGATCCTTCTGCCAGGTATAAACGTTGCCCCCGAGACCTTTGT
>OMOF01000880.1 GCA_900290375.1 Candidatus Desulfosporosinus infrequens | reverse complement strand
GAAAAATATATGTAGATGATAAGCTATACCGAGTGAGTGGCGATGGATATGTACCCCAGGGGAATTTTTATGACGGTGATATTGTTTGTGAGCCAGGAAATGATGCAACATTAATGCAAGCTTTAGTAGTTGGTGTGTTATGCAATAATGAAAAGCGCAACGTAATCAGGTTATATCCCTTGACCAACACCGAAATAGTCGGAGAATTGAAGGTGATCCTACCGAAGGTGCTTTGTTGGTTGCTGCGGCAAAAGCTGGATTATGGTGGGATCAATTGTCGCAATCCTATATTCGTATGAATGAGAATCCCTTTGAATCAGAACGGCGAATGATGTCAGTTATTTGCACTCGTTCTGATAAACAAAGTAAACAGCTGTATTGCAAAGGGGCAGTGGATAGCGTGTTAGAGGCATGCACCCATTATTTACATGGTGGAGAGATTTTACCCTTAAATTCACAGATCAAAGAAAAAATTTATCATGTCAACGATCAAATGTCTGATGAAGCATTACGAGTCTTAGCGACGGCTTATCGTGATATCGCTGTCCATGAGGATATAAATCATGGTGATGATGAAGTTGATCTGGAAAAAAATCTGATTTTTTGTGGACTTATTGGGATGATTGACCCTCCCAGACAAGAGGTACCGACAGCTATTGCAAAATGTAAGAAGGCTGGCGTAAAAGTAGTAATGATTACAGGGGATCACCCGAATACAGCGAAAGCAATTGCACGAGATTTAGGTTTGTTGGATGATGGTGGTATGGTTCTGTTGGGGCAGGATCTTGATCAAATGTCGGATAAGCAATTAGGGGATATTGTAAATAAAGTAAGGGTTTATGCCAGAACAGCACCTCAGCATAAACTGCGTATTATTAAGGTATTAAAAGAAAAAGGTTACGTGGTAGCCATGACTGGCGATGGGGTAAATGATGCACCAGCAGTGAAAGCCGCTGATATTGGCATTGCCATGGGGATAATGGGGACGGATGTAACCAAGGAAGCGGCGAGCATGATTTTATCGGATGATAATTTTGCGACGATTGTCTTAGCCATTGAAGAGGGGCGGGCTATCTATGCTAATATCCGTAAGGCAATTCGATATTTATTGGCAACGAATATTGGTGAAGTAGTTCTAATGGTCCTAGCAATTCTGCTCGGGTTACCGTTGCCGTTATTAC
>OMOF01000560.1 GCA_900290375.1 Candidatus Desulfosporosinus infrequens | reverse complement strand
CTAACTCTTCCGAGGTATAGCCAGTGATCTCTTCGTGTTTCTTGTTCCATCTCACTAACTTACTTTGATCATCATAGAGATAAATCATTCCTGGAGCGCTGTTAAATAAAGCATCGGTAAAAACTCTTTCATTATTCAACTCATATTCTGTCCGTATCCTCTCAATAATTTCTTCTTCCAGAATTGTATTCAGGTCCTGGAGTTGGTTTGTGCGCTCTATAACTTTGATTTCTAACTTTTCATTTAATTCCTTGATTTTTTCTTCAACCTTTTGACGTTTAGTGATTTCTTCTTCTAGTATTGAATTGATCTCTTCTAACTCGGCATTGATCTCTTCTAACTCAGCGTTGCTCTCTTCTAGTTGTGCAGTTCTTTCTTTGATCCGTGCTTCAAGTTCGCTATTCAGATTTTTAATCTCGACTTCATTGATTACTTTTCTATTAATTTGTTGGATTAAAGAAATATTTTGCATTGCATATTTCGAGAGCAGTTGTACACTCAGCAATAGATAATTACAGACATTCTCAAATTGCAGTTTAGACGTACGTGTCACCTTGCTCAAGACCTCTTGATCAACCTCATGCTTTACTTCGTTCAATCTAGGTTCTTCATCATGCGCTTGCCAGATCAACCAATTGGCAATATGCTTACCCGCAACAATAATACTTGCCCCTCCACCAAATAAACTACTGCTTATACGTCTTTGAAGTTTCGGCTCCTCTTCTTTGAATAAATCAAATATCAGGTTCTTTTTGAGAGCTTGCTCATCAGTATTTCTTATTTCATTACATAAACTGCCAAAACCACTTGGTTCAGTAATTGGTGATCCATCAAGTTCAGTAACGATTGAAGCCACACCCGTTGCCTCAGAAAATGAATCCTGTAGCTTTTGAATTTCATTCAAATCAAAAAGCTCAGAAAACTTATATACCAAAAAATTAGTACTATCGTCAGATCTGAACTGTTTGCTCATCCCATTACACCTTACCCTTTTTTTCTCATTCTTTCTTTCTTTCTTTCTTACTTATTAATGAAACAGGTCATTTTAAGGCCTTACATGTCCGAATTAACGCCTAGGGATTATCCGAATTTTTTGAAAATACTAGCTAAAATATTTTTAACAATTATTTACAATATTCAATAGAAATTGTCTTTTTCCTTTAATCTTCAGCGGAATATTTAGCGCGCCCCCCAGCGAAACAATGTTCAAACCCCTAAATTAAACGCCCTCCTCCGCCTAATCAGCGTCGGAGGGCATTATTATCATAGATTGTAAAACCAACCCTTGCTTAAATATCACCTGAAGAAGAATGGTAAGGAACGTTTGAGCATAGGAAGGAAAGGACGTGAGATACGGAACAACGTGCTGAACCATGCGCTTGCACGGCTCTGACTTGGGGGAGTATAGGCGATTTGATCGTTACTTCTTGTTTTAAAAGAAAGGTCGGTAGCCAACTCTAAGATAACTTGCACTGCTTTAGATGCCGAATGACCAGGAAAGGCTTGGACTGAAGCCGCACTCATTTTCTCGATTTCGCCTGGATCAGTAATAAGTTCGTTCATGATCGCCACAAACTGTTCATCTGTAAAAGCAATTCGTCCAGCTCCAATTTCCTCGACAAACTTAGCATTGTTTTCTTCCTGACCAGGAAGGGGTTTGAAAATGATCATTGAGACATGTTTCGTAAGAGCTTCGGAAACAATAAGACCGCCTGCTTTAGTAATAATGATATCCGCTGCTGTCATAAGTTCATCCACGTTATTAACAAAGTTAAAACGTACTAGTGGGTTGCGAGCTTCTTGAACTACATCGTCTAAAGAGCGGAACAGTTTCTGATCATTACCGCAGACAATAACGGCTTGAACTGGCGCTTGAACATTTGCTATCTGCTTACAGATCCACTTAGCTTTATCTAATACACCACAAGCGCCACACATAACTAAAAATGTCAAACGATTATCAACGAAA
>OMOF01000468.1 GCA_900290375.1 Candidatus Desulfosporosinus infrequens | reverse complement strand
TGCGATTGCCGCTGACCAGGACAACGCTGTGAAAGCTCAAGACGCTGTAAACTCGGCGCAAGCACAACTTGACGTGGCGAAGCGAAGTAGCTACTCGCTGACGGCTCCTGCTTTATTGCAAGCTCAAAGCGCTTATGACCAAGCCTCTATCTCTTACCAAGGGGTTTTGAGTAAGTTGAAAACAGACCAGGCCAGCGGGGCCGTCGCTACGGCACAAGCAGCCTATGATGCTGCCCAGAGTGCTCTGCAGGCCAGTCAAAGCTCTCAAGCCGTGGTTACCGCCCAAGCGCAGGTTGCTCAAGCGCAGCAAGCCTTGGACTCTGCGAAGACGAATCAGGCCAGTGTTACGACTCAAACACAGTCCACGCTGGATGCGACCCAAACAACGGCTTCGAACAGCATAGCCGCGGCCAAAGCCGCTTTGCAGCAAGCGCAGGTTAATTATGAAAGTTTGCTCACTAATCCACTCTTGAAAGTTAACGCTGCTCAGTTGGACGCCTCCCAAGCAGGGGTTCAAGTGATCGGAGCGCAGATCAATCAAGGTGAAATCGATTCCCCGATTAGCGGTTATGTTGTGGCAATTAATGCTCAGCCTGGCCAAGCAGTAGGACCTCAGGGTGGCTTTATTACGATTGCGTCTATGGATCCCTTAACAGCAACCGTAGATATTCCCGAGACAAGTATCGCCAGCATCAAACTGGGTATGCCTATGGACGTCTCGGTACCCGCCGTTTCAGAAATCCTGCCAGGAGTTGTGAGCGCAATACACCCGCTACCCGATGGTACCAATAAAAAATATTCGATCGAAATTACCCTGCAGAAGAGTCAGGCAACCCTCTTGCCGAGCATGAGAGCGGAAGCGCAAGCGGTCACTCAGGGAGCGAAAGGGATCGTTATACCCGCAGACAGCGTATTAACGATGCAGAGTGGTGCTCTGTCCGTCTTTGTGCTCAAAGATGGGATTGCCCATCCCGTGGTTGTGAAAGTAGGGGCTATGACGGACACAGTTTATGAGATCACAAGCGGCTTGAACGTCGGCGATCAACTCGTAGTGCAAGGGCAGAATCTTCTGTCTGAAGGGGATAAGGTCAAAGTCATATCGTAGTTCGAAGATCGTGGTTTGTGGTTCGAAGATTATGATTTTGAAGATGAAAAATAGAAGATTGCGGTTCGAAAATCGAGATATGTGGTTCGAAAATCAAAGTTTATAGTTTGTGGTTCGAAGTTTGTGGTTCGAACCACGAATATCGAATGTCGAACCACGAATATGGAGGACGGAAACGTTGAAGATTGCAGATAGTTCAATTAAAAGGCCAGTCACTATTACCATGATTATGCTGGCGATTGTTTTGATCGGGGTTATCTCCATGGTGAGCCTCCCTTTAGACCTTCTTCCTAAACTGGACTTACCGATAGCCTCCGTCATCACTACGCTACCTGGGGCATCACCGTCGGAGGTCGAACAACAGCTGACCAAACCCATCGAGAATGCACTCCAAACCTTATCAGGTGTTTCGGAGATCGATTCCACCTCGATGCAAAACACCAGCCAGATCGTGGTGCAATTTAACTTTGGGGTGGATTTATCTCAGCAGATCGAAAGTATGCGGAGTATTATTAACAGAATGTCTAGTCAGCTCCCCACGGACGCTACCAGTCCGATCGTGCAGCAGTTCGACCCGAACAGCCTGCCGATTATGACGGTAACTCTGTCAGGAGGGAGTAAATCCATCTCCGAGCTGTCAGATATGGCCCAGAACATTGTTCAACCTCCCCTTCAGCAGGTCACAGGAGTGGGGACGGTGAATCTGATTGGCAATTTGACCCGGCAGATCAACGTGGAAGTTGATCCCTCAAAATTAACGTATTATGGCTTGTCCATTCAGCAAATCGTGCAAGCAATCGGAGCGGATAATGCCACCGCCGACGTGGGGCAGGTGAATAAAGCCAGCCAACTCGTTTCGCTCAAAGTTAAAGGCCAGTTCACGTCCGTCAACGATTTATTATCAGTGCCTATTTTGATAGGGAACAAGGCAATCACCGTAGGGGACGTGGCTAAACTGGTGGACGGAAACCAGGATGTTAATCTTGTGGCTACGTTAGATTCTCAGCCAGCCGTCGGCTTGAGCATTATTCAGACGAGCGATGGCAACACGGTCAGGGTTTCCGATGCCGTTCGTTCGGAATTACAGCAACTGACTAAACAACTTCCGGCAGGGGTTAAGCTGACAATTGTCAGCGATTCAGCTCAATCCATTCGAGATACGGTTAAATTAGTGTCAGAACACACCTTATTGGGTTTTCTGCTCGGCATGTTGATTATGCTCTGTATCCTGCGCAGCGTCAGGACGACGGTAGTCATCGCGGTCGCGATACCTATTTCGGTCCTAGCCACCTTTATCCTCATGTATCTGGATAATCTCTCGATTAACCTGATTACCCTAGGTAGTTTAGCCATTGCTTTAGGCTCTCTAGTAGATTTCTCGGTCGTAGTTCTGGAGAGCATTTTCCGAGCTAGGCAGAGCGGCTTAGATCCCAAGGAAGCCGCCCGCCTAGGTACGACTGAAGTAGGAACTGCCGTCTTTGTGGCGGCCTTGGCCCAGATTTGCGTGTTTGGTCCCTCCCTCCTCACTGGTGGGATCGCAGGGCAAATCTTTGGGCCCATGGCCGTGACCGTGACCTTTTCGCATATTATCGCATTGTTGGTCGCCTTAACCTTAACCCCCATGATGGCTTCCAAACTGTTGGGCGGAGCGAGGTTTACTAAAGAAGAGACGATTCCTGGCGTGAATGCGCCCTTTCGTCTCTGGGCACCTTATGATTGGTTCGGCAAAGGGATGTATAAACTAACCAATGGGTATACGAAGGTTCTTAAGTGGGGCCTTAAGCATCGAAAAACGGTCGTTGCCGTCTCTCTAATCATGTTTTTAGTGGTTTTACCCCTCGTTCCTCTGCTGGGGACAGAGCTCTTGACCGCTATCAACACAAACCAAATTAATGTTTCGGTCACCTTGCCCAGTGGTACG
>OMOF01000012.1:6632-7146 GCA_900290375.1 Candidatus Desulfosporosinus infrequens | reverse complement strand
CTTTGAAACTCTTGCGAGTTTCTCTCATTGGCTGTCCTTGTTGTTTAGTTTTCAAAGATCAGGGCCGGACACGATGTCCGAGTTTAGAGCACTGCATTGGATCACAAGGTGTCGATATGACTTAGCTACCAAGATGGTAAGATATCGAATGGTTAGGAGTGTAATTGCTCCTTATGACGCTTAACTATAATATCATTTTATGCATGCCTCGTCAACTACAATTTAGTTTGTCGCTGTATTAAGTTTTGATTGACACCAGCAACGTTATATAATATACCACACTTCTTTAATTCTAGTCAAGTCTTATTTATAACTACACGTAAAAACTTTGAATAGTTTCTGTGCGAAAAAGTTATGAAGAAAATTAATGTGACTGCACGACGCCGTTGACAGAATTTATGAGCGCCTTCCAAAGCAGAAAGTACTTTTACAGGCGGTGACATATAACCTGAAATCCCGCATTTTTTTATACCTACAAGGAAAAACACTGTAAATACGCCTTGGGGAATTCTGA
>OMOF01000012.1:0-6622 GCA_900290375.1 Candidatus Desulfosporosinus infrequens | reverse complement strand
AAAGGATAAAGGGGATGGAGAATGTGGAACGGGATTCACAGACCTATGCCATTATTGGTGCAGCAATGGAGGTACACCGGGCACTTGGACTAGGGTTTCTCGAAGCAGTTTATCAGGCGGCTCAACTTTGGCAATCATCAATTGAGTTACAAGCGATTTGTAGTTTAGAGCTAAAATGTATTTATTCTGTGTTAATCTGTGTAATCTGTGTAATCTGTGGTTGATTACCTTTTTATACCTACAAAAACACCAAAATGCCTGTAAAATCAGGGTTAATGTAGGTATAATTTTTCACGGGAATCAAGGATATAAGCAACACGTTTATAGTGAGTTGCTGAATCAACCTCAGTTTGCTATTCAAACGCTTTTGTTTTAAACTTGATTTAGTTATAAATTGGAAATAAGAAAGAGGTGCTTTTATAATGCTAGGCGATATCAGTGAGTTTTTAAGTCATACAATTTGGGCCGTAGTCGGCGTATCCAATAACACAGCAAAATACGGCTATAAAGTGTATATCCAACTCAAGAAAGCCGGTTACACAGTTTATGCAATTAATCCTGGTCTTAAGAGTATTGAAGAAGATCCTTGTTACCCTTCTTTGGCCGCGTTACCGACGCGACCTGATGCAGTGAGTGTTGTTGTCCCGCCTAAAATTACTGAACAAGTTATCAAAGATTGTATCGAACTTGGAATCAACAGAGTATGGATGCAACCTGGGAGCGAAAGCGAAGAAGCTATTCGAAACTGCGAAAAGCACGGGATCGCTGTGATTCACGATCAGTGTGTTATAATCCAATCGCGAGATAAAGTAATTTAAGATTTTCTATACTTCTTAGTGACATAATAAAAACTAAAAACCGCACCTTACGGCGCGGTTAATTTCTTTGATGGAGCGGGTGATGAGAATCGAACTCACGTAGCTAGCTTGGAAGGCTAGTGCTCTACCATTGAGCTACACCCGCATTAGTTGGTAGCAGGGGGGGGATTCGAACCCTCGCATGAGCGGGTATGAACCGCTTGCCTTAGACCGACTTGGCTACCCTGCCATGGCTCCCCGAGTAGGACTCGAACCTACAACCTACCGGTTAACAGCCGGTTGCTCCACCATTGAGCTATCGAGGAATATATTTGGCGGAGAAGGAGGGAGTCGAACCCTCGCGGCAGTTACCCACCCTAACGGTTTAGCAAACCGTCCTCTTCAGCCACTTGAGTACTTCTCCACAAATCTGTTTTGATTGGTGCGGGAGATGGGACTTGAACCCACACGGTGTTACCCACACGCCCCTCAAGCGTGCGCGTCTGCCATTTCGCCACTCCCGCATTTGCTGGAGCCATTGACCGGGATTGAACCGGTGACCTTATCCTTACCAAGGATACGCTCTACCAACTGAGCTACAACGGCATGTCTTTGTTCTTTTTTTGGTGCGCTCGGAGGGATTCGAACCCCCGGCCTTCTGATTCGTAGTCAGACGCTCTATCCAGCTGGGCTACGAGCGCATTTTTTTGGAGCGGGTGACGAGATTCGGACTCGCGACTTTCACCTTGGCAAGGTGACACTCTACCGCTGAGTTACACCCGCAAATAGCTTGGTGGGCCATCCGCGACTCGAACGCGGGACACCCTGATTAAAAGTCAGGTGCTCTAGCCGACTGAGCTAATGGCCCGTTTTGGCTGGGGTGGGAGGATTCGAACCTACGAATGCCAGAGTCAAAGTCTGGTGCCTTACCGCTTGGCGACACCCCAATCTATATATTAAACCTGAGCAAATGCTCTAGGGCTCAATATCTTGGTTGCGGGGGCCGGATTTGAACCGACGACCTTCGGGTTATGAGCCCGACGAGCTACCACTGCTCCACCCCGCGACGGTGTATGAGGTGCGAAGTCCGTTGTTCGAACTGTCTCGCGTTCCTCGTATTTAAGCTTAAGTTCTCGATTCAATCTTCGAACCTCGAACATTTAACTTCGATAATGGTGGGCAGGGATGGATTCGAACCATCGTACCTCTCGGAACAGATTTACAGTCTGTCGCCTTTAACCGCTCGGCCACCTACCCATTATAGTTTGGAAACATTATTTATATGGCGACCCCGATCGGACTTGAACCGACGATCTCCTGCGTGACAGGCAGGCATGTTAACCACTACACCACGGGGCCATCACTTAATTGGTGGGCGATGACAGGGTCGAACTGCCGACATCCTGCTTGTAAGGCAGGCGCTCTACCAACTGAGCTAATCACCCCGGTATTCTGTATTGGTGACCCGTACGGGATTCGAACCCGTGTAACCGCCGTGAAAGGGCGGTGTCTTAGACCGCTTGACCAACGGGCCACGTTTTGAGAACTTTTTTAGTATAGCTGAATGACGTAAAATTGTCAACCTTTTTTCATAAATTTATTTTTCAATGTATTTCTCAGTATATGCATTTCTTCAAAAATAGAGGAATTTCAATTCCTCCCCAATCACGGGTTACCCTTTTCGCGAGAGAATCTTAACGTCTAAATAGAACCCTTCCGATTAGCATCAGAGAGGTTCTATTTACTTGTTATTTCATCAGCAGAACTTCTTTGAACCTATTGCGTAGTTCTAAATGACCTACCTACTGACAGTCAGTTACTAGGCTTTTGAGCTAGGTTTTGGCGGAGAAGGAGGGAGTCGAACCCTCGCGGCAGTTACCCACCCTAACGGTTTAGCAAACCGTCCTCTTCAGCCACTTGAGTACTTCTCCATAATTTTTTCTTATTGAGGCTCTCTAATACTTTGAAGTTGGATGCGTTTTAGACACAAGATTTTCAGAAGGATCTTAGACCGCTTGACCTTTAGATCAAAGTTTAAATAAATCAAATTGTAAATATCACAACCCACTTGTCAGTTAATTTATCACCAATGCGACTGAATTACAAGTCATGTTAATTATTAATTATAGTCTCTCATAATTAGCGAATTAATACAGCCACATTCAAGTTCAGTTGGCTTTTCTACTCATATTTCTTGTCCATATATTTCTTGCGCAGGTAACTAGAATAACAGACTGCCAAAGGATTGTGACCTAAACTACGATCTTTAACAGCGAAGGTGGTGATCGGCGCTTCTGAATACTTAGCGAATAACATATCATGGCCGACACATAAACCAACTACGATATTAAGTTCAGTTTCGTCTTTATTCAGTACCTTGGCTTGGAGAATAGGGTCGCAAACAATTTCAAGTTTGTCCTCTTTTACTTTCGGTATTTCATAATCCTCTTTTTTTAGGCCTCCAATTTTACAACAAGCAGAATATACCTCAAAATGTTGGGACAGGATTTTCTCGAGAATCGCAGCTTCATCGACCAAACCTATACAAAAGGCCATACCTAACTTCTTATAACCCATTCTTTTAGCGAACATAATCACTTCGTCCAGACGACTAAGATTATTACCATATTCAGCTTGAAAATAACCACTCATGCGGTGAAAAGGTTTATTTGATTCGTCGAGACATTCATCTAACGTATACTTGCCACCAGTGCAATCAAAACCTTCTTTATCGCACATGTTTTTAGTCTTCATTTTGCAGGATGCACATTTCACTACAGTAACCCCCCTATCTTTATTACGATAGACTAGATATTAACTCCAACCAAAAGTAACATATACTTCAAACCAATATAGAATAATACAAGCGAAAGAAATATTTTCATATAACGGGCGTTAATATATTTGGACACTCGGGCAGCGACTACAGTACCAATAGCAACCCCAATTAATTCAAAAGCTAAAAATTTTAAGTCCAGATGACTACCCATGGAAATATAATTGAGAATACTAACCGATGACGATACCAAGATGGAAAGCACGGAAGTACCAGCTACGATGTACATTGGAAATCCCATTACACTGGTCATAAAAGGAACCAGTAGGAATCCACCACCGACGCCAAGAGAGGCTGAGATAATTGCTACAATAAGACCTGTAACGAAGACTGTAACAGCACTATACTTAAATTCTTGGCCAGCAAAAGTGAAGGTGTTTTGAATACCTATTTTACTGAAGTTCACACCAATTTCCTTAATTTCACTCATTTTGCCTGAGGCTTTAAGTTCTTTAACTTTAGCTGCAAAAAGATTGTTGGCAGCCTTTACACCTTTTTGACTATCTATAAATTTCGCGGTGCATTCATAGAATAGACGAAAGGAAATAGCCAACGTGAAGAAGCCAAAGTACGGCTGAAAGGTTGACATTTCTTTTAGAAGGGAGGACGAAATCGTAGAACCAATCAATGCGCCGACGATACCGCCTAAACCTAAAGCAACTGCTGTAGGTACGACAATTCGCTTCTCACGGAGATATAGTGGAGTACCCACGATAGGACTAACAAGTGTCAAAATCTGATTCATTGGCTTAACCATATTGGCCTTTTTGAGTCCAAAGATACTCATATGGCCGACTCCTGCCAGAATACCTCCTGCAGCTCCAACTGATGTAAAAACATAACCTACAAAAATTCCCCACAGTAGCAGACCAATAGGGCTAGCGTCTACTCCTGCCATTGCAAAATGCATATCATTTTCCTCCCATTTGTTAAATTTTATTTGTAGCAAATCTACCTATAAAGCCTGGGAACACCGATTTGGATAACTTAGCTTTGATCGGGTTTGCTAGTAATTGTCCGACATTATATAACAAGTATGAAACTAAGTAGGCCCCAAAGATATTGACCCGCCAGTTTACAATTGGCACAGTAAGGCTTTGCCATTTTAAGCTAATTACCCAAATAATCAGGACGTGAGGAACTAATTTGTAAACTGAATCTACCATTACAGCTGATAGATAATCAAAGAATACTTCTTTCATTTCCGTTTGTAGAGACTTATAAACTGCAACATTTCCTATCTCAACCGCTACATTTGACAGATCATCAAGTTCCTGATACCGTTCTTTGAAGTGCAGAATTTTTTCAGTATGGGGATCCCTAAGAAATTTTACCAGTTTGGATATTTTTATCATCAGGCACGCCTCACTTACAAACATTATATTTTTTAGTAAAATTAATGCCTATGTACTTTTTATGCCTCCCTTCGTGAGTATCTGAATACAACTCTACAAAACCCTCCATCTAAAATATTTGGATTACACAACAGGCCAATTAGAAGGGCAGGATTGTATCTTACTACTCTTTCTTTACTTATAAGAATAACAGATATACGTTCCTATTTATGTCCTGATAACGACCTTATTAATGTCATTATAAATACCTGATTATTGTCGTCTAGATGGCATTATTAAAGGCACATATGTGATTTCTCGTCCACAACAATTTCTTACCCTAAAAATTCAAGGGAGACTAGCATCAAGTGCTAGCCTCCCTCAGATATCCATTTATTTAACTTATCAGTATCGAGTATATACATTTCTCGTTCTTCGATAAAAATACTGTTTTCCTGTTTGAACATATTAAGCAATGAAGTAACTGTTTGTCTTGACGTGCCGATCATACAAGCAATTTCTTCATGAGTTAAACGCAAAGTAATTTTCGTACCTGTTTTCGTTTCTACCCCCGCACGTTCAGACATTTTCAGAAGTAACATTGCTAATCTACCGGGCACTTGCCAACAAACCATTTCCTGGATGATAGCTTCGGCCTCTCGCATTCTTGCCCCCAAAGTTGTGGCAATTTTGATGGCAATGAGCGGATGTCGCACTAGTAGTCTCTCCATACAGCTTTTACGCACAACTACTAAAGTAGAATCGTTAATGGCACCAGCGAAGCAAGTACGCTCCCCATGATATAAAGTTTCTGCCAAACCCATTAGCTGCCCAGAACTTCTCATACTTCCAACGGTAACTTTTCGACCGTCCGTGGTAATACGATAAATCTTTACGAAACCTTTTTCTATTAAATATATGCGGTCTGCCGTATCGCCGGGGGAAAAAATTATTTGACCTTTAGCGTAATGAACTACTGTCCCATATTCTCTGATAAAGTTCTTCTCAGTTTCCTCCAACTCTAACGCTTCGTAATTAATATTTTCCATCCTAGAGTATCCCTCCATTATAGATAATATTTTATCACATATTTTCTTAAAGATGCTAAAAAGAATGTAGATTTTCTAATTATTCTGACGAATTACCTCGGTTTAAATTACCAATTGCCTTGTAGTGAGCCACGGAAATTCTTTGTTTGTACCAAGAAAGATGTTCACCGCACAAGGGGACTACCGTCAATCAGTCTTTTACTCCTTACCTAGCGATACGTTAGGCACGATAGTCTCCAGTGACGAAAGCCTCCAGTGGAGGGTTTCGCCGAAGCCACCTATCCCAAGCCGAACACTTAGCGGCGAAGGATTAGTATCGCCGAGCCACCCACCCAAAAGAAACACTTCATGGCGACGGAACGAGCCTTTCGCCACACTGCGTCCTGTAACGCATGCTCCTGCAGTGTGGGACCCAATACTGAGCCATAATCACAACACAGAAAAGACTACCTCGTTAGAGATAGTCTTTTCGCTTGTTTACCTGGCGATGACCTGCTTTGCCAGGGGCTTGCGCCCCAAGTATCATCGGCCCTGGAGGTCTTAACTTCCGTGTTCGGTATGGGAACGGGTGGAACCCCTCCGGCATGATCACCAGATGTCTGAGAT
>OMOF01000559.1 GCA_900290375.1 Candidatus Desulfosporosinus infrequens | reverse complement strand
GGACCAATAAAAAGGATTAAGCCGGCTATTTCGACCCAGAGTTTTTTATACCCGTTTCCTCCAAATTCCGTGATCCGTGTATCCGCGATGAGGGGCTGTAGTATCCCGTAACCGGCATAACGGTTGGCGATACGGTGAAATATAAAGCGTTTTTCTTCCACGTTGAGGTCTTTCTTGGCGACAAGGTTAGCCACGACCACCGGCAATTCTGTTTCGCGGGCTTTTTCGTCCCCATCTAGGAGGTGCCCGTACTTGCGGCTGATTTCGTCGTATACTTCCTTTTCCGCGTCATAGACATCGTCATAGATCATTTCCAGGCTTACTGATTTGTTCAATAGGCTTGCTGGGCTTTCCCCTGCTTCAAAGAAATCCGCATTTACAGTAATACCTGCTAATTCGCCCTGGTATTTGGCTTGATACGCTCTCTGGCGTTCCACATCACGCTTCACTCGTTCAACATCAATTTGCGGGCGAAGCTTAATTTTATAAGATCCATTCATCCTGTCTTGCCACCTTTCTCATTCTTTTTTGTGTTTGACCAACCAAAACCGCCGACCGTGTCACATGAACGTTTGCCCAACGGTGTTCTCTTCGCGCTAGCTTTACACAGTTCACATAAGTCTTCAATAAACACTATGTCCGCACGTTCTGGTTCATCCAACGCAAGGATGCGAGAGAGAGTTGTCATGCCAATGCCATCGTTCATCGTTTCTTCCTCCAATCAACAAGCCAATTTATTAGAGACATTTTCTTAGCCTGGACGGTATTGATCGGAACCTCAAGATCTTGCAGGACGGTTTCACAAAATCCTCTCCAGGGTGATACCCCTTTTTTAGGTTTATAAGATCGCCCGTGATGAGCTGCTAGTCGGTAGCCTTCCACATCCAAGGGCACTTGCTGGCTAACCGGGAGTTCCAGTGTCTGAGTAATCACGCGGAGGCTTACGGGATCACTCGGCGTGCATTTATTGAGGATGATCCGATAGTTGGAAAGCTCAATGTCGAGATCATAAGCTAGAGCGAGATGAGCCTCCGCAGAATCAAGAAAGACCTTGGTAGCTTCCATGACATAGAAAATGCGTTTAGCCATTTTTAGCGCAGTATATACGGCTGGATCGATAGGACTCGTGTTGGTGTCGACAATAACGATCTGAAATTCTCTCAGGGCAGCGCGGTAAAATACATCCGCTGGTTCACATGAATCGGCTTTTTTATCCCCTGCTACCTCTAAATGGAAGGGGAGGACCACTTTTTTAGGGCTGATTGGCCCGACTGGAAGAACGTAAAGCCCACGAACTTGACGGCTCGTTCTGTGAATCGCTTCTATAGCGGTACTTTCATTTTTAAAATCTGACGAATTCCAAGCAGCTAGGCCTGGACAGTCTTCATTTGCACCGACTGCCCTTAGTAGAGACGGTTTATCTGTGTCGAGTTCAACTACCAGGGTCTTATAGCCCATCTCTGCGAAAGTGAACCCCATTTGAGTAGATCCAGTACTTTTCCCCACCCCGCCGCCTGCACTATGAAAGGCTATAAGAACCGGGCTCAGTACCTTGGTTCTAATTGCTGGCATGGCTGTAATCGGTTTGCTTTCTTCATCCCAATTGAATACCACATTGCTCTCCCGATGACCATTTAGAATACTCATAAGGTGCCCAGGCAGCTCGGGGACAATATGCCATTCAATGTCCTGTGTCTCTAGGTGATTTTTGTACATTCTGGAATATTCGTCTGTTTTACGTTCAATAAAGATGATTCGGGTACCGGAAGCCTTTTCTCTGAGTAGTTTTAGGTTTTCAACCAGATTATGCTCGAGTCCAAGGAGATCCCGATGAGCTAGTATTATTTCAAAGAAACCTTTCTCGACTATTCGACTAAGATCCGCAAAGGTTTCGGCAACCTCTAATACACGATATTCGCCATCACTTTTCTCATGGATATACTTCTTCAATCGGTCTCCTCCATCAGCCATTGGCGGCAGAGCCACGATAATTTCCTTTCGTTGACCCAACTGAGGAAGCTCAATCTCTCCAACCTCCTGGGGAGGAGCACTGGCCGGCAAATGTCGTTTTATCAGTTCCCTTTGCAAGCTNNGTTGGCTTGGCCGAAAGAGTCGGTGGAACCGTAGTGCTGCGGCTTTTCGTAAGTGCGGCATTCTCCATCTGTTCGCGGGCTTTTTGGGCAAAGTCTTCAAGTTGTCTCTGAATGGCTTCACTATTTTCCACATCCTTTATATAATCAATTTTTTTTTGCTGGCAGTGGGCTTTGGTTTTGGAATCACCAGCTACGATACAGCGCGGATCTGCGGCAATGACAGTAAAATCATTTCCTTCTGGATCGACCCATAAGATAACATCCGCATCCTCCTGCCCAACTACTTGGAAACCGGCGTTCTGTATCCAAGGTTCCCATCCGGCTGCTCCCGGACCCATAATTGCAATCCCTACAGTCGGTTCTCCCTTGATGACCCTAGCGACATTTTCTTTGAGCACGTTTATCTCCTTCCTTTCTATAAATTAATTCTCATAAGTTATAAGGATTCTTCCCACAAAAAAAGCTGGATTTCTCCAGCTAAACAATGGTAAAAGGAATTTCTGAATTTATATAGAATCTCAATTGATATAGTTACGATTGGAGTTTTAACAAATGATTAGAGGTTTAATAAATAGTTGGGTTAATATATCAAAAGTAGAACAGCCAAAAGACTTTTCTTTTTACGATTTTGAAGGAAAATCTTACTATCTGTGCGGGGTAATTCCTCGTACCCTTTCACTTAGAGAGAGTGAGTTTTCCAATGATTTCTTTCTTGCAATTGAGGCCTTTGTAAATGAAGATGTTTTGCATATACAAAAAGAAAATGTTAAGTTGCTTGCTTTCAAGGATAATTTAGAAATTATTCAGGTTGTAGAACCCTCAGAATTTTGCATCAAAGAATATGGGATAGATTTAAATGACGATGCACTAATTAGTGTACGGCCAATGATTGACTATAATTCCTTAAAGGGCAGGAAGGTTTTATTGAAGAATTTCCGAAATACCAGCATGCTACCTGAGAAAATACTTCTTCCTACAAAAAAGC
>OMOF01000337.1 GCA_900290375.1 Candidatus Desulfosporosinus infrequens | reverse complement strand
TTGAGTCGGGGATAAAGTTGGCAAACATGCCGATGGCGTTACTTCCACCGCCGACACAAGCCATGACAACATCAGGGAGTTTCCCCTCAGCTTCCAGTATTTGTTGGCGGGCTTCCCGTGAGATAATTGATTGGAAGTGTTTGACGAGCGTGGGAAAGGGATGTGGGCCAACGGCAGAGCCCAGCATGTAAAATGTGGATTCGTAGTTAACAGCGAAGTCCATCAGAGCTGCATCCACGGCATCTTTCAGCGTGCGTGATCCGGCTGTGACAGAGACCACTTTGGCTCCTAAGAGTTCCATGCGGAAGACATTGAGGGACTGGCGTTTGGTGTCTTCTTCTCCCATGTAAATAACACACTCCATGTCAAAGAGGGCACAAGCCGTTGCTGTGGCTACGCCGTGTTGCCCGGCTCCGGTTTCTGCGATCACCCGTTTAACTCCCATACGTTTGGCAAGTAAAGCTTGGCCAAGGACATTGTTAATTTTATGAGCACCAGTATGATTTAAATCTTCACGTTTAAGATAGATTTTCGCGCCCCCTAATTGTTTAGAAAGTTTTGCTGCATGGTAGAGAGGGTTGGGACGGCCAACATATTGTCGGAGATAATAGTCGAGTTCCTCTTTGAAAGCAGGATCGTCCTTATACGTTTCGAAGGCGTTATCCAATTGATCCAGAGCGTTTTGCAGTTGAGGTGGGACAAAACTTCCGCCATATTCACCAAAATAACCTTTTTCCATAATAAATCCCTCCATCTCATAATTTTAGAAAAATAAAAAAACTCTCCATCCCTGTAAAGGACGGAAAGTTAATTTCCATTATGCCACCTTTTTCGTATGGGATCTACATTGTAGTGCCTATACTTCAAGCTTAGATACGGAGAAGGATGCGATTCTCGTGCATAATTAAGCAGATGCGGAGAGTCGGTCTCTCGATATCCGTGTTTCTGTAACGGGAAACCCCCGGTAGCACCTACTGACGCTTAGCGTGTTCAGATTACGACTCTGAGATCCATTCAGTCTACGGGAATGTATCAGACTTTCACCTTCTCTGACTCGCTATAACATCCTTAAAAGACATACTAATTCTCATCATTGTCTTGCATGATAATTTTCTGTATTGTAATATAGCAGAAGCTGGACGTCAAGGGGCTATTTGTAATTTCTTAGGTTTGGCGGGTCTCTGTGCAAAAGCCATCTCTGTTTTTCGGTAAAATATACGTTAGGTAAGACTGGATTGAAATTAAGCCCTTAAGAAAGTATAATAATAACAAAAATTACCATAAGGAAGGGCGTTCGGAGATGTGTCCCTATGACGTTGAAATAGAAGATATAAAAAATCAACTTATAAAAATGTATAACCCTCTAGACATCATTCTATTTGGTTCCTGCGCCAAAGGGAGGGTTACTCGAAGTAGTGATGTAGATATTTGTCTAATTCTTGAAACGAATGATAAAAGGAAAATTGTCAGAGATATTTTATGTGAAGTAGAATATAATGTGGATTTGGATGTGGTGATTTACACTCCTCAAGAATGGCGAAATAATAAGGATGATCAGGCAACCTTCGCGGGTATTATTCAGAGGACAGGGGTGAGTTTAATTGGTGGATACTGACAAATATAACGAATGGTTTATAATGGCTCAAAAGGATCTTAGGAGTGCAAAGATTTTATTTGATCATGATGCGGACAACGAAATTGTATGTTTTCATTGCCAACAGACGTTAGAGAAATATTTGAAGGGTTATCTTATTGCTGTAACTGGGGAACTTCAAGAAGGACATAACCTTCTAAAACTTTGCAAAAAGGGGATGCAACATGACAATGAATTTAATCAATTTCTGAAAGATATGGCATTCGTAAATGCTTTTTATATTGAGACTCGTTATCCAGCCTTAGATCCTCTCGTTGTAAGCAAGGAAGATACTGAAGAGTGCTTTAGGATAGTTGATCGGGTCTTAGCCAGAATAAAGGAACTAATTGGCAGTTAGTAAAAGTTAGGGGAATTTTCATGAGCAAACCTGAGTTATTGGCTCCTGCGGGAGATTGGGAAAAGTTACAATACGCATTGGCTTATGGAGCGGATGCTGTTTATATAGGAGGCCAGGCCTTTGGGCTTCGGGCTTACGCTGGGAATTTCAGTTTTGAAGAAATGAAGCAGGCGGTTAGCTGGACGCATGCGTTGGAGAAGAAGATTTATGTGACCGTGAATATTTTCGCCCATGAAGCGGATTTTGAGGCACTACCGGCTTATTTGAAACAGTTAGAAGGATTGGGCGTGGACGGCGCTATTGTTTCCGATCCGGGTGTCATTGCACTGGCTCAGGAAGTGGCGCCTAGGCTACCTCTGCATTTAAGCACCCAAGCGAATAACACGAATTCGTATTCGGTGCGATTTTGGCTGAAGCAGGGGATTGAACGGGTTGTCCTTGCTCGAGAGCTGACACTAGAGGAGCTGAGGGAGGTACGTGCTAAAGTGGAGGGAGGGTTAGAAATCTTTATCCATGGAGCGATGTGCATGTCCTATTCAGGGAGGTGCTTACTGAGTAACTACCTGACAGGACGGGATGCTAATCGTGGCGAGTGTACTCAGCCTTGTCGTTGGGGATATGCTCTGATGGAGGAAAAGAGACCAGGGGAAGTCTTTCCAATTCAGGAAGATGAACGCGGGACTTATGTCTTTAACTCGCACGATTTATGCCTCTTGCCTCATCTGCCTTTATTAAGGCCTCTACATATCGACAGTTTTAAGATCGAAGGACGGATGAAAAGCGTTCAATATGTCGCTAGTACGGTCAAGGTTTATAGGGAAGCGATAGATACACTGTGGGATGAGGGAGAGGAAGCTTTCCAAGTAAAGCTCCCTCAGTGGCTGGAGGAAATGGATAAGATCAGCCACCGGGATTATTCGGCAGGATTTCTGTTTGGTAAGCCGGGGGCTAATTCGCATAACTTAGAGTCCTCTCATTATGTCAGGGACTATGATTTTGTTGGGGTACGCTTAAGTGATGAAAACTGTGAAGCGGTTCCAGCGTTTTCTAATCAACCCACTGCCTGGATCGAGCAACGCAACCACTTTCAGCAGGGAGAGGTATTGGAAGTTCTAACTCCGCGGGGAGCCTCTTGGTCGTTCGAGGTTAAGGAAATGTGGGACACCGAAGGGGCACCAATCGATGTGGCTCGCCATGCACAGCAAAAGATTAGGATGACGGTACCGGAGAACATACTGCCTTATAGCATTTTGCGGCGAGCAAAAAGCGACAAAGCAGATCAAAAGAAGAGGTAGCTGGAAAATTGAAGAATCGTGGTTAGGAGATAAGGCAGGATAATGGAGGTGTAGATGATTTCAAGTGGTACGAATATGAGAGAATCTGTAGTGAGCTCGGGTGCGCTATTTGAGCATGCCGATGTCTTGGTCAAAGCCCGCTTAAATCGGGTGGATATGCAAATGTTGGATAAACTTGTCGAGGGCTTAGATCATCTGGGCATCGTCACCACGACAAATAAAGCGTTGGGAGAAGTGATGATTCTCACGACTCGGGATTGCTGGCCAGATTTAAAAAAAGCTATTGAGAAGATGCCGTTTGAGATTGAATTTATTTGATTGAATTAGTGGATGAAATAATCTGGAAATATAGGATTAGGGGAGAATATCTGATGACGATTTCAGAAGTACAAAACGACTCTCAAGCGAACGATAAGTATGCGCAAGCGGACCTTATCATCAAAGCCCGCCTCGATCGGTCAGAAATTCAGATGTTATGCAAATTTGTTGAGGGCTTAGGTCATCTGGGCATTGTAACAACGACAAACAAAGAATTAGGAGAAGTCATGATTCAAACGACGAAGGATTGTTGGCCAGAGTTGAAGAAGGTAATAGAACAAATGCCGATTGAGATTGAATTTATTTGATAATACCTATGGTGATACGACTGAGCAAAATCTGTCCCAAGAAAGA
>OMOF01000782.1:160-2657 GCA_900290375.1 Candidatus Desulfosporosinus infrequens | reverse complement strand
TGCGAAAAACAAACACCACCCTTACGGACGCTTAATATTCCCTGAATCATCTCCTGAACAGAACAGTCTTTAAGTAGGAAACCATTGGCACCGTTATTTATAGCCTTAGTAACGTAACCTTTCGGACTATGTCCGGTCAACATAATAATTTTTACTTCTGGTTGAACCTTTTTTATCTTGTCAATCAAATCAGTCCCGCAAGCATCAGGAAGCTTAATATCTAATAACACGACGTCAGACTTAGTTTTACTAATTAAGTTCATACATTCTAATCCGTTCTTGGCAATTCCAACCACCAATATACGAGGTTCAAAAGATAGCAAGCTAACAGTTCCTTCCGTAAAAAGCGTATGATCATCAACGACTAAAACTTTTACTAGTTCGGACTCTATAGAATTGAAGGACACTCTTATCTTCCTTTCCACTTAGAATTTTTTTTGATATTTTGGTAACATTACGTTGAGTTTATCGAATATTTACAGTATCGGGATAGTGGCTTTGAGCATTGTGCCCAGATGAAGTGTTGAAATGATTTGAAGATCACCACCCAAGCTTTCTAATCTTTCTTTCATTCCGACTATTCCAAAATGGGCGCCCGTCAAGGACCAATCCTCTATCTTACTTGTATCGAAACCTTTACCCGAGTCTCTAACAGTCAGTTCAATTCTAGATTTGTTAACCTCAATGTGAATCTTTAATCTATTAGAACCGGAGTGTTTCACGACATTCGTTATCCCTTCCTGCAAAAACCGATAAGCTGCTAATTCAACTTCTTCTTCAAAACGTTCTTCACGACTAATCCCTTCTATCTCTAAAGAAATTAGTAACAACTCTTTTTGCATTATTTCTTCGCACATTAATTCAATTGCCAGTAGCAAACCCAAATCGGTCAGGGATGGGGGGCGTAAATCATTACATATTAGTCGAAGTTGAAAATTTAAGTCCTCAACTAGCTCCCGCATATGAGAAAGGGCCGTTACAGTTTTGGCATTGCAGGGACATTCTTCAACAAGGGATTTCAACCACCGATTTAAGTCTAACCCTAGTTGCAATGGTCCATCATGAATCTCACAAGCTATTGATTTCCTCTCTTTCTCAAGGCTTCTGAACAATGAGGTCGTTATTCCTTGAAGCCCTTGAGTTCTACGTTGAGAGTCTAGTGATCTTTGGGCCAATTCCTTGATTTCTTTCGACAGTTCCTTGATGACAAATGTAGTTATTAACCGTTGCGCCAATTGGCTCGAAATCAATNNTAACGGTGGCCTAAAAATATCCCACAAGTAATATCATTAGCAATATGGGGAATATAGATTTCGGCTGGTAAATCATGCGGAAGTATTTTTGCTTGTAAGTTAATTTTTTGGTTAGCTTGAAAAAATTCTTCAAGTTCAATTTGTTCGCTTGGTTTCTCTAAAAAAATTCCTGCAGCTCTCTTGAGGTATCCTCCTTTATCATCCTCCACAATAATAAAAGCTCCCTCAATCGCTAAGCTCTTCACCACTTCTTCTAAGATTCGATCCTCTTCATTGATTGACGTTAAGCTTTTGTTTAACGTCAGTACTCTAGTTTTAAAATCCAAATTTCCACCAAATAATGATAATTTTTCTAATACCCTACTTATCCCCACTCGAACAAAACTAAAGCACACCAACAACAACATCGTTAAAAAGAGCGTGGCAAGATATACTTCAATATCGAGGTTTTTTACTATTTTCAAAGAATAAAGTGCGAATGTAACAACAATACTAGTAACTATCCCCGCGGCGAAAAATGATATTATAATCCCCAAGAGTCGACGACTATCCGGCAAATATTTATGGACGATGACATAATACAAAGTAGCTGGAATAACAACAATAAATAAATAAGTGACCTCAGTGTTCACTTTTGGTTGAAAGTTAAATATAACTGGTACTGCCGTTAAGAGAATGAACGGCAAGAACCCAATGGCAAAACCTAAAAGTACAATATTAGCCTGGTTTTTTTTCTGTTTATCGTTTGGCGACTTTATTAACGCACCAAGATTCCACAGCACAACAAGAATGCCTATAGTCAAATTTGATAACACTAATTTTCTTAATAAACTATTCAAGTGTACGATACCGACATATTGCAGTATCATTAAGATTGAAATTACAACGGATGTGACGGCTAACATAAAGCGACTTAACCGATTCATTAGGCTTTCATTTGCGAACGGAAAAACCGAAACAAAATTAATCAGGAACAAAGGAACTAGTGATACAAGTATAAATTCCAATTCCTTGGCAAATAGCAAAGCACGACCCGAAGCTGGAGCCAAGATGATCGCTAAACCTATGACCCAGTTTGACCAAAATAGAGCACGTGCTTGAACCAAAAAATAGCGTTTATACCAGGTAATGAATCCCAAAATACAAAAGACGAAACCCACTATCATCATAGGTATTTCACTTAGTAACTCCAGCAAACCAGTTCTTTTGGGTATTTTGATAATCTCGGCTGATGACTGATCGGG
>OMOF01000782.1:0-150 GCA_900290375.1 Candidatus Desulfosporosinus infrequens | reverse complement strand
TTGAACAAGGCTGTACTTACCTGGATCATCATTGTTTATTTTCAAAATCTGATCCCCAACACGTGTCCCTAATTTGTACCCTTCTCCATTAGAATCGATGGAAGTCACAATCCATTTTCCATTGACGTTCGTAAAATCAAGACCAACGTA
>OMOF01000466.1 GCA_900290375.1 Candidatus Desulfosporosinus infrequens | reverse complement strand
TCTATAACATTTACTTCCTTTTCAAGATAATACCTATTATAAGCACCAGTTAAGCCGTCATAATAACTTAACCGTTCAAGTTTCTCTTCCAATTGCTTTTTATCAGTAATATCTCTACTAAATCCTTCTAGTGCGACTAGCACACCATTATCATCATATATAGGAATACAATAATCATCAAGCCACACATAATGACCATCTCTATGCTGATATCTAGTAGGAAGAGGCTTAGAAAAATCTATATTGTTAGTAATTTTTCTTAAAAGAATATGTCTATCGTCAGGATGAACTATCTCGTATGGAATCATTGGATTCATCAAATGCTCTTCTGCACTATATCCCAAGATTTCTTTAATAGATGGACTAAGATATGTAAATTTAAACTTTGGAATCAACTCGGTTCTATAAATAATATCCCTTGATCGTTCAAACATATTATTTATTGTTTCTTCATTGCTATCAAATTTTAAGTATGCTGATATATCAAACAGTGAGATTCTATAACCCGATATATCATTATTATCATCTATTAATGGAGAACCTGCTAAATCTACTGGAATAACAGTGCCAATCTTTGTTATAACAGACGCCTTTATATTAGTAATAGACTTATTTTTTAAAGGAATTATAGAAAGTATATCACCGATATTTTTACTAACTAGTTCTTGTTGGGTATAACCTAATAGGTTTTTGCAATTCTGGCTGATGAAAGTTACCACTTCATTATTATCAATTTCAATATATACTTCTCTTAAAAAATTCTTCACTCCATTATCACGTTCAAAATTCATTTAAATGCCCCTTTGTAAATGCATGCATGATTCTAGTACAGAAAGTCTAATAATAAAATTAAGTTTTCATTCATCAGCAGACAGTGATCACATGAACCCCACATATACTACTGCGTCATAGACCTAAGCCAATATATAGTACTCGCTACCTTAGATGATTTTAAAACTCCTAGGTAGTTTCTTCTATAATATTCCACGTTTCTCCTCAATTTCCTCCCAAGATAGCCTAATGCGGATACAGTTTTGCTCTTCCGCGTCGGGTCCAAGCGTGGCAATGCCGGCATAGTGATCCGATGTTGCGTTCCTCACGCCCGGACCGCGTATAGGCCCTTTTTTAAATATGGCCGCCTTATTGTCGGTCATTTCTTGCATAAAGGATTCATTGATTGGAATTTTTAAGACCTCTTAACAGAAGATTTACAACGGAATCTATGTTTTGCTTTCTGTCAGGATCTTCAAATGAGTCTGGGTGGATAAAAACATTGGTTGCAAGATATACTGATTTTGCCACTAGACGGGGANNTTCCGTAAAAAATACACCTTCTGTAATCCCTTGTATTATAATCTTCTCAATTTTACTAATCCCATCTTCTTTGACCTTTTCTATTATTTCCATTGAGTTACGGGCTAGTTTGATGTAATTTGCAAACATTTCCGGGTCATTAATCGCGCAGAGGCGCTTAGCTTCCGCAAAATTCTCGAGTAAATGATAAAGCTTAATATCGGCTGGACTATCTTCTTTTACTATGTCATTTGATCGAGCATGCAAACGTG
>OMOF01000557.1 GCA_900290375.1 Candidatus Desulfosporosinus infrequens | reverse complement strand
CCACGACAAATGTCATGAGGAAGAGCATTTGATAGCCATTAGAGAGTCCCATATATCGGAACATGGCGCTTGCTGTGAGTAAACAGATGGCATTGGTCGGTCCAGTGATGAGTTGATTCGAACAACCAAAGGCTGAACCGATAATGGCGGCGATGATACCGGCATAGAGACCGTAAACTGGATTAACTCCTGCTATCAGGGCATAGGCCATATACTGTGGAATACCTACGACGGTTACGGTCAAAGCAGCAATCAAGTCTTTCCTGATGTATTCCTTTTTGTAGTTTCTAATCGTTTCTAGTATCGGTATGTATTTACTAAGCGCTAAACTAGACATCCGAATCCCACCTTTCAGTATTTTTGATTACTTTCAACAATCTACTTAAGGAATGAGGTAATCTGTGACGCATACCTACTGTGAAAAAATTGAGGATAAATTTGCTCCCGACTTGCTCTTAAGATCAACTTGTGCCTCGTGTACTTAACTCCCCGCCATGTGAATCGATAAGTATAGGCATATTCGGTTCCTCCTCAAACTTGTTTTGTAATTGAAACATTACCACGCTACTGAAGAATTGGGCTTTAAGTTCTTCATAAGTGAAGATTAGCACTATGTCAACGAACTGTCTATAGCTTTACGATATCGTCATAATCAATAATGCTGATTTACAACTCGTTGAGAAAATGAAACGCCTGTCAAGGTTCAGAGGCACCTCGACAGGCGTTTTGTGCACTAGGGGAACTCGTTGTATAATATTTAAGCAGTGAATTTTCAAATAAGGCATATGACCCAAAATAGACTGGCAGACTGACTGGTTATTTTCTTGAATGTGCCTAATGCGAGTTTGTAGGAATACGAAGCGAGTGATTATTCAGCGAAAATGAAAGGGTGACGAGTAATGCAGAAAAACTCACAACTTAATGCAGATAGGTTCCTTGGTTTTGCCGATGTTTACGATAAGGCAAGACCTAAATGCCCTGAAAAGGTCAAGGAAATAATAATAAAATATTTAGGTAACACGCCATCACTTGTTGTAGATATGGGATGCGGTACTGGTCTTTCCACAACTATTTGGAGTAAGGAAAGTAGTAAAATCATCGGTATAGAGCCAAGCGCAGATATGCTGAAAATAGCCAAAGAGAATTCATCGGGTTTGGATAATATAACATTTATTTCTTCATTTTCGGACAATACCGGATTAGACAACGGCTGTGCGGATGTTATTACATGTTCGCAGTCATTTCACTGGATGAACCCAGAAGCGACCATAAATGAAGTAGCGAGAATACTAAAAAAAGGGGGCGTTTTTGCAGTTTATGATTATGACTGGCCACCCGTGTGTAATTGGGAAGCAGAGCTTGAATATAACAAACTTTCTGAGAAAGTAAAAGATATTGAGTCTTCACATCCTGATCTTAAAGATAGTTTTGTCCGATGGGACAAAAATGAACATCTTGCAAATATAACTAACAGCGGAAAATTCCGATATGTAAGAGAGATAGTTTTTTCAAATAGTGAAAATTGCCATGCACAGAGATTGATTGGTCTTGCCTTAAGTCGGGGAGGACTACAAGCTATTCTTAAAGCTAACATAAGTGAAGTTAAACCTTATTTGACAGACTTCGAAAAGAGGATACTAGATATTTACGGTAACACTGAATTTAAAATAGACTTTGGTTACCGGATGCGTATGGGCATAAAATAGATTTGTCCGATCTTACATTGATACCAAACGCAAAATCAATTTTCAGTCACTTTTATCTCTACCCAGAACTCTTGGTCATCTTCACTTAGATAAAGAGCTAGTCGTTCTAGAAACTTAGCAAGCTCTTCAGTCTTAAATTTACGTTTGATGTTGGTTAGCACGTTTTCTGGCTCTTTTGGGGGTATAGGGGCAGGGGTGATCGCATATGTGTATACGGTTTCTTCATTCGGAATAGTTGTGGGAACAGGAACGGGAGCTTTATCATAAGCTCTTTTTTCTTTTGGCTCTCCAATTTTAGGCACACCTCTCGTAGCTCTAATCTTGTCACGGAAATCAACAGCAGACTGACCGACCATCACGTTGTTTCCTTTAGATTTAGCCACTTGCATTTTCGCAAAAAAAGAGCTAAGGCTCGTAGCTGAACATTTCCAGCTATTACAAATTTCTGCATTAGTGTGTAGCCTTCTCATTTCGGCAGCAGCTGTTTGACTGCCTATAAAATCTAAAGCATCAAATTCTGCCCTACTTGGGATCTCACCAGTTTTAATCTTTTCAATCAGCGCATTCATTTCCATCTCTCCAATCGTGGTTACGTGTAGAACTCCAGGTGAAATCACGTTTCGTTTCTCAAATCCTTTTAAGCTTTCTGAAGGAGTTCGGACCGCTTCATGCTTTCGTAATCTTAGAGCACGACTATGAACTCCATTCCCAGTTCTCTTCTGTTCTCGAATTTCGTCCCTGAGCATACGTTCA
>OMOF01000361.1 GCA_900290375.1 Candidatus Desulfosporosinus infrequens | reverse complement strand
CCTAGGCAAACCGGATTCCCAATAAAGTATTTCATTAATACCTTTATCTTTCACATAGTTTGCAATCGAAACATTGACTAAGTCTCCCATCTTTTCGCAAGAATCGCATATGCCTGTGTCGTAGAGATAAATGGAGTATTCTGTATTACATTCTTTTCGATGGCATTCATCGCAAACATTATTTCGCTGATTACCCGTTAATCCCTGTATTTCTTTTATGATCTCAGCAATTGTTTCTATTCCTATTTGTTTTTTGGCTTTTTCATTTAGATCGATCTTCATGAACAACACCTCCTTTTCGGCTTTTGATTCTATATATTTGAATAGAACCTCACAAGCTTGAAAGGTTTTTCCCACAATCGGCTCCTTTATAACTTAAGGATTCCTATGTTAGCTTACGAAGTAAAACTAAGAAAATTATTCCGCAATTTATTAAATGAACCAACCGTTGGAGCTATTGTTGTTGGAACAGCTTCTGGAGTGACCTCTAGCGCTACCACTGGAGCGACTTTTGGGGTTCACGACTGATAGACTGCCTGTAAAAGGCAAGGAGGTGTTGACATCTTGCAGATGGTCAAAAAAGGGATCTATATAGAAGTAGCTTCGATAATTTGGATGATTATTGAAGCAGGCGTTGCAATAAGTGCCGGCTTAATAGCACACTCACTTTCGTTAGTTGCATTTGGAGCCGACAGCATTATTGAATTAATTGCTGGAGTTGTCCTACTATGGCGGTTAATAATCGAAGTAAGAGGAGCAAGTTTGGAAAGGGTGAAAAGTGCAGAAAAAACTGCATCATGGGTTGTCGGTGTTGCTTTGATATTACTTGCAGTATATATCGTTGTTGCAGCGATTTATAAACTATGGACGCATCAAAGTGCTGAATCTAGCTCAGTGGGAATTGAATTGGCGGTTGTTTCAACTGTATTGATGTTGTATTTATCTAGAGCCAAGAAGCGAATAGGTGGAGAAATTGGTAGCAATGCACTGAAAGCAGATGGTTCCTGTAGTATCGTCTGTGCTTATATGGCTATAATCATACTGGCTGGATCTGCATTAACTGCATTGTTTGGTTGGTGGTGGATTGATTCAATCATATCATTTGGGTTGACATACTTTGTGGTGAAGGAAGGTATCGAAGCCATTCAAGAAGCTCGTGGAGTGGAAGATACATGAAGCTGCAACGATAATTAAACCTCGGTCCGAGGTTATCGATTTTCTCGTAATATCCATTGCAGAAGAAATAATATCCAGTTAATTAAGCCTATTATAACGAGAAATATTGAATTACGAATCGCTCAAAACGTATAGTTTTTTTATTTCTTCGAATTTAGGGGTATGTAAATAATTTTGTGTAAATGGAGATTTTAGTTATAAGGTTTTTTGGTAAAACTA
>OMOF01000784.1 GCA_900290375.1 Candidatus Desulfosporosinus infrequens | reverse complement strand
GGTTAAGTGCTAACGTCGTAGCGTTGGTTAAATCCTGAATAAGCAATTCTTTAGTTCTTCCTTGTATGATTAAGTTAGGCTTCAGAATGAATCTGTTGCCTGAATGTTCCTTGATAAATTTACTTTATTGTTCAGAATTGGATCATAGTTCTAAACACGTCCCAATTACGCCAATCATCGTGGTATAATCATTTCGGTTAGAGAGATAAACGTGCGTTCTTCCTGGGAAGTTGTGAGGCTTATACCCGTAAAATAGCGTGTTACTCCACGTGAATGATTCGATGTTTGGCTGGTTGGGTCATCCGTTTGGATGCTACCCGTATCACATGCAAGGCTGTTTGACATTCTCTGTGTTGTGGATACTCTGATCCATTCTATCTGAAAGGATGTGCTCTATTGTCTAAGTTTCTTAATGAATTTATCGTCGGAATAGACGTAGCTTCTGAATTTTCTTATGTGGCCATGCTGGCTCCTAATGGCGATCTGATACGAAAACCGTTTAAAATCGACCACACCCCTGCTGGATTTCAATATCTTCTTCAAACATTAAAAAAAGAAGAAGAACGGTTAAACAGAAGCCCAATCTACTTTGTAGAATCCACGGGCATTTACCATTTACCGCTCTTCTTCTTCTTAAGGTCGAATGACCTAAAAGGCTTTGTCCTAAACCCTTTATGTATACATTCTAACAAAAATAATAACATTAGGAAAGTGAAGAACGATAAAAAAGATGCAATAGCCATTGCAGAGGTAGCTAAATACAAGGATATCAAGGTATCTTTAGTTCCTGAACCCCAGATTTTATCCCTCCGTATGCTCGTACGAGAGTATTTTGCTCTGGCTGATAATCTGACAGACTGTAAATTGCGCTTTTTGAACGATTTGAAACTCGTATTTCCAGGTTTCACCGCTGCCTTTAAAAACCCTTTTTCAGCAGGTGCTATGACCCTATTGAAAGATTATCCATCTCTGCAATCTTTGCAGGACGCAGATCTAGAGTTGCTTTCTGAAAGGGTTGCTAAAACAGCTAGAAGAAGTTCAGACTGGGCCAAAACTAAGTTACTAAAACTTTTTGATTATGCAGTTATTGCTAAAGCTATCGGTCTTTCATCTGTGTTTCTTGAGGAAAAAATCCGTATTCAGATTCAAACGATCAAGGCTATTGAAACAAGCATGGCAAAAATCGAAATCGCTATCAAAAAGCAGATTGAGTCCACTACTTTTCCTAAAGCGTTCCGGAAAAACATCGAATTACTCGATGCCATTCCAGGAGTCGGTTTTCTCTCAGCTGTCACACTGGTTGCTGAAATTGGCGATTTTTCTAGCTTTTCATCAGCAAAAGCTTTAACTGCCTTCTTTGGCGTTGATCCAAACGTCAATGAATCTGGTAAATTTAAAGGGGATCGTGTGCGAATGTCAAAGCGTGGATCAAAGCTCGGACGCAGAATTCTTTTCACAATTGCCATGGCTTCCGTCCGCAAAACGCGTAAGGGAGACGCTATCAATCCAGTTCTTAAAGCTTACTATGAAAATAAAACCGTTTCTAAGAAGAAAAAAGTCGCACTAGTAGCTGTTATGCACAAGTTACTTCACTACATTTTTGCGGTACTACGGGAACAAAAACCTTTTGAGTTTCGCAAACCTGAAGAACATCGTCGTACTCTTTTGCTTCAACTAAAATCGGCAGCATAATCTTTTATTCATCACCTTCTCAAATTGCTATTGTTCGGATTTTTCGATAGCTTACTTTGTTGTACCCTTTTTAAAATACTGATTTTTAAAAAGAAATTATGATTGAGGCTTGACTTTAATTAGCTGGTCTATATAGTTCGACAACGATCTGTTAATTTTTATGATTACTTTATTCTATATTTTTCAGAATATTCCTTCACGATAGTTAGCTCTTACTAAACTATAAATTAATAATACGCATTCAACACGGACTACCAAAAATGTTATGTTTTCTAATCTATATTAAATGCACTAAAGATTGCGCGTCAGGATATTATGCAAAGGATCGGTTAAGCGCTAAGGTTGGAGCGTTCATAATTCCTGACATAGCGAATCTTTAGTGCGCTATATATAACGAATTAAAGAATTAGCATT
>OMOF01000555.1 GCA_900290375.1 Candidatus Desulfosporosinus infrequens | reverse complement strand
GTTGACATCTGCAACACAATTGCAAACGTTAACGAGCAATTAAATCTCCGTGGTTTTCTAACGAACGTTTATCCATCGCCAATACCGGCTGAAGCCTTCACAGAGAAACTATTCCGGCAGGCTAAACCTATCTGGCCGATCATCAATTTGGTGAAAAGACTGGTAGATCAGGGTTATTCCCTGGTCTACCTTACAGCCCGACCGGAAAGCGTGCGAGAAGTGACATTAGAATGGCTAAGAGCACATGACCTCCCAGTCGGTCCAGTGATTCACACCAACGGACGGCTGAAAGGTGAAATGGCCTTGGATCTCGTACATGCTGATTGGATCGCTGGGGCCATCGAGGATAGCCCGCATGAAATCGCGGGTTATGCAGAGGCGATCCCTGGGATAAGGTTGCTTGTTCCAGAGTGGCTGCACAATGAAGATGTAAAAAGGGGTATTCACATATCGCGGCATACCACATGTCTAGCATGTTGAGCATATCAAAAGAAGGAAGGTTTAACCGTGAAAAGGAACTACATTAAAGAGATTATTTCTAATTTTAGATATGTAGAGTTTGTTGTAAGTAAAGAACTTCTTCTGAAATCCTTTATTGCAACAACTAAGGAGGAAACAGGGCTCGACGCAGAATTTAATCTGGATTTTGACGATGAGGGTGATTTGCGCATCATTTATACCGAGAAATACCTCGATTTACTGAACGATGAAGACTATGAAAAACTTGTTCAGGCTGGGTACAATCCGGAAGAATGGTATAACACGAAAAGACAGCTACTACGCAGCCTCTTCATATGCAAGTCAGAGGATTACGTTTGGGCAAATGATTCAGAGTGTGAAATTGGGGATGTAACAATCCATATACCGTTTAACGTATTTCAACGTGTGGTAAACGAAATTGCCTAATGAAGCAAAGGTATGTATGTTGGAACAAAAGGAATTGAGCAGAATGCCACTCATTGTAGGTTGTAAATGCGGAAAGAGCAAAATAGTATCCCAGGAACCGGATTACGATTACGGTCAATATTATTGCGTATTCAAATGTGAGGAATGTGATTACTATTGGGAAGGGTACATGGGTTATTGTTAATTTAGAAACCTGAGGGATCGTTAGAATCGCGATGTCATCGCAACATCGAAGGATAGCTTTAAAACTAAAAGAGAGGAGTCGAGATTATGTTGAAATCACTAGAAAACATGACGGCTGTTCAAAACACTCAAGCAGGAGATGTCCATATAGGGCATCTTTTTTGGTATTC
>OMOF01000553.1 GCA_900290375.1 Candidatus Desulfosporosinus infrequens | reverse complement strand
TTTTTGATGTTATTCATGAAGTAGATAAGTTGATCGGTACTCATAAAAAGAACTCTCAAAGAATGTGTACCCATGTTAATGAGCTCAGTTAAAAAAGGCCACGCAAGTGGTCTCTTTTTAACTGAGCATTGGTCGCCATTTTGGTATCCTCTGAAATGAGCGAGTCCACACACAGCCTGCGAAAGACTTTCGCATATCACACATACGCCAGATACCGTTTCGGTATCCCGTCATCTGTAAGAGTCTCTAAACGGCATCAAGAGATTTAATCTTTTCAAGTATAAATCCCATCACAAGGTCAGCTTCTATAACAGCTTCTTGCATATCGCTGTCTAGTTCCATATCGTGCAGTATCAAATAACCTTTTAGCGCTTTCTCTGCTGCTTGTTCGCAGTGATAGCAGATTATCTCCAATGGAACTGGGCGCATATCTAAGAGATACTTTGCACTACTGATATCTTTATTTGCGAAATCAAGCCATTCATTGACTATGCTGGTTTTGTCCATGTAGCATCACCCCATCCCTGGCAACTGTTCTTTCAATAGTAGGCAACAGTTTGCGTTGGTGAAACTCACTACTTCTTCCCACAAGAATATCAATGGGCTTCTTCTGTTCTTTGTAAATAGCTCTACCGATCATCTTCATCGCTTCAATTGGACGAATGCCACCATCCGGAATCACTATATAAATATCAAAATCACTATCTTCTGAGGGTATTCCATAAGCATAGGAACCAAAGAGGTATATTGCATCGGCATCAATCGTATTCAAAATCGTATTCTTGATATTTTCTAACTCATCAGAGTATTCTGGTGTGTTAAGCATTGCTTCCACAGTGCAACCTCCTCTCTTTGTAAGATTATACCATGCATTCAAGGACGACAACAATCCATTTAAAAGCAGCACTTTTCCAGTTACACTAAGAGGCGGATTAAATCGGGTATCATAATCAGCCTCTTCTTTTTGGTCTATTTCACTACTACCCTAAAAAGACAAAGACGGAAACCCAAGATCATAAAGATCAAAACCTTCCCCCACCCAGTTCAGGTTGTACCGACGACAATCGTCGTGAAGATAAAGCAAGCAGTGAGCAACCACTCCAATTAAATTGGTACCTCTTTCCCATTAATTCGTAATTTGTAGCCTGCCTGTGGTATTGTTAATTCGATAATTATCGAATTAACAATACCACAGGCAGGCTCCTTTAGCGTGATAAATTGCCAACAATTATTTAATTATTGGCTGTAATAATTTCTTTTAACGTTACATTTTCATTCATAAAACGTGCATTCGGATTACTTTCTTTCCTTAATCGAATTGCCTTTTGTGGACAAAGATTTATACACGAAAGGCAAAATTCACAATTTCCACCATATACTAGTTTTAACTCATCGAGTTTTATATTGTCACGAGGGCAAACCTTTACACACGTTCCACAATGATTACAGTCATTCCCAATTGAAAAATCTTTATCTGTATTAAAGTTTGGGTTTATTTTGATGAAGTATTGAATGGCTTTGGTCCACATCGAATCAGAGAACGTTTCACTTCTTATATATAACTTCTCTTGATTCACGTCGTTCAATAAACGGCTCAAATTAACTTCAATATTTTTCCTTTTCATCTTTTGTTTATCAATATCAAATATTGGTAAATAATTATCAATCATGAGCAAACCGTCGGCATATTGAATTTGAATATTATTCTCCTTTGCGAACCGCACAAACCAATTGACACCGCCTGCAAGCTTGTTTCCATAGGTCATAATAACAAAAATATAAGGGCTCTTAAGGGTGATCTTCTCTATGAATTCGCGGACAATATTGGGAGCAGCAAATCCATAACAGGGAAATACCAGGCCTATTTTTTCATCTTCAAAATGAAATTGATTACCTTTTAAGACTTTTGGTATCGAATAAAGTTCTCCTCCAAATCTTTTTGCAACATCCAAACAGTTACCAGTTGCGGTAAAATAAAATACTTTCATAATATAATATAACCTCCGATAATTCTATCTTTCTTTTGCCCAAATGATACAAACTCTTGAAGTTTCGGGAATGCTCTTTATGGGTGAAAATTAACTGTTTCTATACTTCAATAGTTTTATAACTATCGAAGTATAGGGCGAATTTATGACCTTGTTATAAATCATCTACNNGCTAACTTCCTCAATCAACTCTTCATTCACTCTGCAGATTAAAAATTTTCCTTTTTTTTCTGTACTAATCAAATCGGCATTCACCAATTCTTTGATATGATGTGAAATAGTAGGAGCACCGATATTCAAAGAACTGATGATATCTGTAACAAAGCATTCACAGTTGGTTTGAAAACTAGATTCATGCATATTGGCGATTTTAAAATATAATTCTAGTCTATTTGGATTCGATAGTGCCTTGAATATCTTTGCCGCCTTTTTCGTGTCCATGTTCCAACTCCGTACTCATCAGATTAAGATTCGAAAACTATCGAATTGATTGTAACTGGTTTAAATGATCCTGTCAATACTTTAAGAGACATCACAGATATTTTTCCCTTTATATAAAACCATCAGCCTATCCGCCACTTGGTGTTTTCTTGGACTATTTCTCATTTCTATAAACATCATGGTTTCCGAGTTGGAAATGCCCTGTGGACATCCTCTCGAAATGTAGTTTGGCGATTCCCAGATCAACTAGGTCAAATCTATAGGATTCTGCCACATAAGCCTTTAATACACTAAAGTCTCAATAAAAAACAAAGTGAGACTGAATAATGCCAGTTTGCCGGTTTGGAAACCTCTTAACAATAGGTAACCTATCTATGGTCTCATTTAAGTGAGATAAATAATGAGCAGAGTTGTTCCAAAATCATCTCTGGCGCATAACCACGCACATCTCTTTGAAATGAATAGGAATCTCTGCTTAAAGCCATTAGCAACAGATCCGCTCTAAAGACACTGTTGAAATCGCTCTGCTCAGTCACATTCATCTCATCAAACAGTTCGACCAATAGTTGATGCAATTCTTTAAACAGAGGG
>OMOF01000850.1 GCA_900290375.1 Candidatus Desulfosporosinus infrequens | reverse complement strand
AGCAATTGTCCCTGTTACTATAAAAGTCCCTGCTGAGGCATATTGACTAGCTGTTGGAGTAATCCAAGTCACATTAACTATCTTTGTTGTCCCGTCACTCATGGTAGCGGTCACGGTTGAAGGTAACACTGGAGCCGTTCCAGCCGTTATAGTAATAGTTATGGGAGCCACACTCGAAATTGTGGGTTGNNGTTGTTGTCTTAGTAAGAGTAACATTCTGGGTCGTACCAACTTGTGTACCTGTAGAATTGAAGAACTCAACTTGTACAACGCTACCAGAAGTTTGTGCTGGGTAGCAGGTGGTAGGAGTATCGAGAGCTACCTTAGACGAGACTGCTGCATCGTTTGCCAACACTTGGTACTGAGTAGCACCAGCATAAGTTACAGGATTTGTGATGTTAACCGTTACTGAAGAGCCAAAGGATGCAGTACCAGCGGTTGCAGTAATTACATCATTAGCAACTGTTATTTCTGCTCCATTACCTGTTGCGAAGTTTTTGATATTTCCTTGATCATCTTTATAAGTAACTGCTGGAATTAAAGTGGTTACTTGGGTAGGCGTCAAGGTGGCATTTGTACTGTTATTAATAAATGAACCGCCAAAATTAATAACATAGATACCATTACTGTTGACAACATCTTGAGTAACTTCTGATTGATGTGTTGCATTATTAGCATAAGTTAGATCCAATGCCTGACCATTACTAAAAACAACCGTGCCGCTGGGTATTGTGGCATAAACCGATGTCGCAGAAAATATAAGAAAAACCAAAGTTAATAAAGTTAGTAAAACATTTTTCTTTTTCCTTATCANNCCTAAATTTAATTATAATACCTACCACGCTACTATTTTGACGAAATTTGTAAACTGTAAAAATTAAACTTTCCCCCAGCCATATATTATTTGTTGGGTTGAGAATCAAATTTGCGTCCTATAATTCACAATACGTAAAGTTCATTAAAACTGTATTCTCCATTTTTGTCCAATTTCCTCCCTAACAGTCGATTTGCCTGTTTTAGTTTCCTACACATTTGGCCTTTTTGCGCGTGTTTTGTTCGAAAAGCTTAAGTCCGTTTTACTCTCGCTCACGTTGATTCACAATGGTGTTTGATTCGGGTTTCCCTGTTCGTTATCCTGGATGGCTGGATAACGCCATTCTTCTTTTCTTATATCCAAGTCACTTACATCCCAGGACTTAACCCGCTGGGAAGTTGGCCCTTGAACTATGAAATCAGGTATTGCTAATAAGACTAAGACTGGTAAGATATCCTATATTTTAAGCAGAAGTTTAGTCATCTAACATAAAGGGGCAAAGAAAGTATAGATATAAGAACCTATTTCGCATATAATCCTAGTATGGTACAAAA
>OMOF01000550.1 GCA_900290375.1 Candidatus Desulfosporosinus infrequens | reverse complement strand
GATCTAATATATTAATGAGTTTGCGCAATTCGTCTTCGCAAAGATGTTTGTACATAAATCTTCCGGTGTCCGTGAATTTTTCACTCTCCGGGTAGGTGTTTGCTATTGTGTTGACAGCCTCAATAAAATCAACATACTCAATATTTTCAAAAGTAATACCCGGTATCATTAGGAATGAATCTAATATTTTTCTGGCTTCAGCGGGCTTTCCATAAAAGAAGCCAAAAAGGTAAGCCCCTTGTTTATATACTCTGCCGAAGGCGCTCATTCTTCGATCCAAATCTTCTAACCACTCTTGCCAGACACTTAAAAATCTGAGTCTAGCAGGTCGATTGTTGTTCCACTTCAGCTGGAAAAGAGTTATTTTATCTACCTTCTTTTTTAATTGGAAGGTGAAGGAAGTGACGACCCCGTAATTTCCACCTCCTGCTCCACGCAAGGCCCAAAACAAATCAGGATGGCATTGTTGATTTGCTATTATTATATTGCCTTTGGCATCCACCATTTCCACTTCAAGCAAGCTGTCAAGGGTAAGTCCTAAGTAGCGGGAAGATAAACCTATCCCTCCGCCAAGCACTAAACCGGATATAGCTACTGTTGGGCAAGTACCCCCCGGAAATGCATAGCCGTGTTCATAAAGTACTTCGTATAATTTTCTAAGCCTTGTTCCTGCTTGTACCTTAACTACGTCGTTAATGGTATCCACATTTATATCATTCATTAGTGTCGTGTCAATTACCAGTTTCCCTGTTCCGGTTGAATAACCATCGTAGTTGTGTCCCCCTGAGCGAACCCGGAGTCTTACTTGATGTTTTTCTGACCAAAGAACAGCATTGACGACATCCCGTTTATTGCAACAATATACAATTGCTAGGGGATAGGCATCTATAGCTCTGTTGTACTCTTGTCTAGCTTGTTCATATTCTGGATCATAAGGCCATATAACCTTACCTGTCAATCCTTTATGCTCCAATCCAAGCACCGTCCTTTTGGTTTATTGTATGCTTGTACAAATTGTGCGGTGACTTAGACGGTCAATTTCGTGAGCAAGAGAAGGGACAGGTACATTGGGCAAGCTATACAACGCTGTGTAAGGATAGTTACTGGGTAGTTATATTCAGATAAACATAGTTTTTACTGCAACATTGGTGTGACGCTCGTGGAGCCAGGCGGAGCCTGTACCGAATTCCGTTACGGTAGCGCAAAGGTAGCAAATCTCATCCGGAATACGACGGCAACCCGGCTCACAGCTTCCTGAAAATGCTGGACGTAGCAATGGTATGGCTACTGGTTATGGTTGCGAAACCTCAATTATAAAATTGTACATATAATAAGGCATTGACAAAAAAGTACTTGAGTTGTACTATCTTAATAGTGTATATACACGCATATGAGGCGCACAATGAAAGGAGTATCTCATGAGCGTTGGTTATGAACAAATTTATGAAAGCCTAATACCCAAATTGAGCGAATGCAATCTTCTAGAGGCTGCCGAACGGCTTGGTCTGTCACCTCTGCAGGACTGTACCTTATCGGTTAATTTTCTTGGCCGAGAATACGAGATTAGTTCCCGTGGTATTAATCCGACAGACGGTATGCCGGTTAATGTCAACAACCGCAGTGTGCTGGCTTACTATACCTTGTCCCCCGGTGTGGGTGAACCTGCATTTTCATATGTGCCGATTTCTAATTTTGCCGGACTAGGACTATTTAGCAATATAAAATGGATGACCGACCCGCTGGGTAAAACATTCAGTGGAGATTATGTAACATTCAGCGAAACTATGTGCAGATTAGGTGGAGTTTTTGACGGCAAGTTGAGATCAGGTCGCTATTCATGGCTTCTGAAAGCATTGCCGAATATTCCACTCCAAATTATTTATAANNAAATTCTGTTTGATAAAAATGCTGCACGCTTTATGGAGTTCGAATGCCTGGCTTTTTTAAAGGGATGCCTTGTAAGGGCGTTGATTATGACCGCTAAAACGGGAGACACGGCCGGATGGGTGTAATACAGGGGCATATATTTCGGGAAACGGTCAGTTGCGAAGGCCGCTTGCGTTCATTTCATGAAAAGGTTTTGAAACTCATGAATTTAGGCGAGGAGAAAATGTAATGAAACTATGTTTTTTGGCATGCGGAATCTATCAACTGGAACTAGAACAGGTCTTGGAGCAGATTAGAGAGGAAACGTTATTTGATTGTGAGTTAGAGATAACTTATCTTCCATTAAATCTACATATCAATTTAGATCACTTAAAAGAGGGTATCATTAAGGGACTTGATGCCATAACGGCGGATAAAATCATCCTTCTTTATGGCTCTAAATGCCACCCTGATTTCCATGATTTTTTGAGTGGTTATCCCAACGTCGTCAGGTTCGAACAGTCTAATTGCATTGAGCTAATGATGGGACCGAGGATGAAGGAGATTGATCGGGATTCCAAGACATTTTACCTAACGCCTGGATGGCTGGACAAGTGGAGAGAGCTCTTTGATTCAGGATTTGGATTGGACGAGGTTATGCTTAGGCAGAGTTTTGGCATCTATGATAGGACACTACTTGTAGATACTGGTGTCGGTGAGATCACCGATGAAAAGATCCTCGATTTTTTTGAATACACTGAGGTTCCCATTGAAATAGAACAGGGGGGACTGGAAATTTTCAAACAAAGTATTATAATGGCTATCCAGCAAGTAATACACGGCCAGAACGGGGACGGGTATGAATAATCTGAACTGTATTTAGTAATAATTTTCTTAGATTTTGGCAACATAACCCGTTACATGTAATGAACGGGTTCTTTTTATGTTCATTTTTAGAGAGAGGTTCATGAAACTAACTCTGAAAATATTTGGCTATCGAAGAGGAAATTATTAAAATCTGTAAAATACATATGTATTGAATCTATATGCACAGTGACAGTAATTGAGGCGTGAACATATGAATAAAGAGAAGTTAAGTGAAGTGAAATTTAAATTAACTATTCCCATTAAGCGTCCAATTCAAGCCGAATTACTTCTCCTGTTAGGACAATAAGGAGGTTAAATTATGGAAATGAAAACGAGAAGTGAGATTAACCCGTCGTTGGAACAACCCAGGTTAGTGAGCCTCTTTGAAATTGCTAAGACCTTTCTTCATATTGGGTTGGTATCTTATAGTTTAGCAGCACTAGCGGAAGCCAAAAAATCTTTGGTCGACAAGAAAAACTGGATGACTGATGATGAATACCTAAATGGGCTAGCCCTTTCACAACTCTTACCTGGGGCACCTACCGTAAATTTAAACACATACATTGGATATTTTCTAAGGGGTTTCCCAGGGGCTCTGGTTGCTAGTATTTTTTTTGTAATTCCTTGTTTTGTTGCCATGGTCCTTCTTGCCCACCTATATCTTAATTATAATAATCTTCCCTTAGTATCCTCGTTATTTAAAGGAGTAGGTGCTTTAGTTGTAGGACTAGTTTTAAACGCCATAATTGATCTCTGGAAAAAAGGAGTAAATACCCCTCAACTGACGGTTTTAGCGGCTGGTGGGTTTGCCATGGTGTATTTCTTAAAAGTGAATATTTTTGCACTACTGTTAGCCGCTGGAGGA
>OMOF01000071.1 GCA_900290375.1 Candidatus Desulfosporosinus infrequens | reverse complement strand
TCAGAAGGATGACATGGCGGAAATTTTGGAGAAAATGATTACCGCCGATGTGATCGTCATGGCGACGTCGGTTTACTTCTATACTATGGACGCTCAGATGAAAACGCTGATTGATAGAACTGTATTTTCATATTCATTTTTTACACTTTTGCACCACTCTTTGATTTCTATTAACAAATCAAGAGGTGGCAGTTTTAAGAATGGATTGATGCTTTCATCATATACACCTCTTTTTATCGATTCGGGTAAGTATTTGAGCATTAATGATTTTCGTATAGAGAAGTCTCGCCTATGCGCTGTTTCATAAAAGCTTTCCTTTTCAGCATATCTTTCTTTAACAATACTGTAATATTCATCATTTTCTGGGTACACAAGGTAGCCGTAAACCTGACCTTTTTCATATCTTTCTTTTGTAAAGAATTTCATTTATTTAATTCTCCTTTTCTGTTAAAATTCCAATCTATTCTCAAAAAATCTGCTTAATGACAGTCTCATTTGCATAAATTTCCTACTGGTACATCAAAGTCATTCATCATCGGTTAGCCAAATAGCCATTTTTCTAACTATATGTCATAACCTCCCTTATTAACAAATAATACTTTTCTACAAAAACTTTCCAGTTCCTTTTAGAAAAAGTGTTGTATATTTTTGATCTAGCGTCCCTGTTTTTTCTCTAGTGGTTTCTAACTGCTCCAACCTTAGTAATAGGTAATTCTTGGGCTGAAATTTTTTTCTTGTTTTAGCTCCTCTACCTTGCCAAAGGTTTAAGTATGAGAAATAAAAACGACCTTAGCGCCTCGTAATATTTGGAGGGCTGGTTGGCTCTTTAAATAAAATAGAAGCAAACGACACCAACGGTCTCAATAATCAGACAAATCAAAAAGAGTCTCGTAACATTCACGAAGAATGCACGAAACCCTTATGTAGCAATGATTTAAGATGTGAGTGGCAGGGGATGAGGGAGTCGAACCCCCATTAGCGGTTTTGGAGACCGCTGCTCTACCATTAAACTAATCCCCTACAGTTTTTAGCGACGAAGTGAATTATAACGTATAAAAGCGAATGTGTCAATAAAAAATATTAGAGACTTTAGAGACTTAAAAACAATGGATTAATCAGAAACAGGCAAGCAGGATTTTTGCTAAAAAGCCAGAATAGGCTATAGTTAATAAAGTGTACCTTTGACCTTGGGGGATAATACAAATGGGAGGGAGGGGTGACCGTGAGGGTCGATCTACACGTCCATACTCAAGAATCTGACGGTTTGCTTTCAGTTGAAGAGGTTTTAAACCTTGCCCATGTCAATAATGTTCAAATCTTGGCTATTACCGATCATGAAAGTACCCATGGAATAGCCAAAGCCGAAAGTCTTGCGGAAGATTTTAAGATTAAAATTATCCCGGGCGTGGAATTACTTACTAATTATCAGGGTCATGAGGTTCATCTCCTTGGGTATTTCAAGGATGTTAATCATCCGATCTTACAAGCTCGTTTGAAAGAGATCCGTGAACAACGAACTTCTTTGGCTTATGAGATGGTTAAATGTCTGAAAAATGATGGTCTTTCCTTGGATTGGCAAGATGTTGAGCGGGAAGTCGGCGCTGAGGGAGCCGTTAGTAAAGGACATATTATGAGAGCCATTTATCATCGGGAAAATGGTTACAGTCAGCCAGACTGGCGTAATATAGCGGCTTATTTTCGACCAGGAGGAGTTGCCTATTTACCTTATCTGAAACATACATTTGAAGATGCAGTTGATCTTATCTTTGCTAGCGGCGGGCTACCGGTTTTAGCCCATCCAGGCTTATTGGTCGAGCCCAAGATAGTCTTTTCTCTCTTGGCTTATCGACCTATTGGGCTTGAGGTGTATTATGGGTACTGGGAAAGACGAAATACGTTTATCCCGTACTATGCAGAAATTGCAGAAAAATTTGCCATCTTAGCTACGGGTGGAAGTGATTATCATGGGCCGTTTGGACAGATTCAGCTGGGCCAGATGGATATCCCCCTTGAAGGTGTTCTGAAGTTACAGACTTACCTAGCGAAATAGATTACCTTTAAATGGACGGGCATACTGACTGGTTATTTTCTGAATGTGCCTTATCAGACAGAAAGGAGCGATTTGTTGGGGAAGCGTATTGGACTTGCTTTTTTGGCCTTACTAGTGACGCTAATTATTGGTACAGTTGGATTAATATTAACGGAACACCTTACTTTAGCTCAAGCCATTTATTTTACCGTCGAAACGATCACGACGGTAGGCTATGGAGATATTAAAGTACACACTGATGCCGGGCATAGTTTTCTTATCTTCCTAATGCTGGGCGGAGTTGGAGTAATGTTATATTTTACGGGACTTATTACGGCCTTTTTGATTGAAGGTCAATTAGCTGATGTGTATGGGAGAAGAAAGATGAATAAGAAGATCGAACAACTTCAAGACCATATCATTGTCTGCGGAGCAGGCCGGGTGGGTAAGCAGGTTCTCTACCGGCTTCGCAAAGAGGGCGCACCTTGTGTTGTGATTGAACAACAAGAAGATCTCGCCAATCAGTTTATTGAAGAAGGGTTTTTAGTGATCCATAATGATGCTACACAAGATGAAACCCTAAAAAAGGCCTTCATTGATAAGGCCAAAGGACTTATCGCAGCTTTACCTGAGGACTCGTTAAATGTCTTTGTAACCTTATCAGCCAAAGGGCTAAATCCAGGTATTCATGTGGTTGCTCGGATGGATCAGTTAGAGTCTGAAAAAAAGTTATTGCGTGCCGGAGCGGATAAAGTAATTTCTCCAGCCATTTTAGGAGGGTGGAGAATGGCGATGTCTATTTTAAAGCCTATTAGTGTGGATTATATCGATACCGTGATTCATGATCACAACATTGAAATGGAAATGGAGGAGCTGAGAATTGATCAAGGCTCTTGTCTAGTCGGGAAGACATTGTCAACGAGCGGTATTAAACAGCAAACTGGCGCAATGGTTCTAGCGATCGTAAGAAATGAACAAGTTATTAGTAATCCGGGTGCAGAGGAAGAAATTTTGCAGGGGGATCTGTTAATTGTTATAGGATTGAGAGAACAATTGCATCGCTTAGAAGAGGTTGCGGCAAACATAAATTGTAATCTCATATTTAACTAATGGTTTTAGATTAAAAAAGGAAGTCTTAGGATAAAATATCCTCCAAGTGAGAGAAATACAACAGTTTCATTGTGGAGGTAGATTTATGCATAATTCGCGTTCCGAACAAGAAGTCCTTAAGGATATCAAAAAACTTATTCATACACATTTCGGGGAAAGTGGACAAGGACTTCACGTGGAGGTCAAAGGGGATCGGGCGACACTTTGGGGAACCGTTGACAGTCTCGCAGAAAAGGATTTTTTCGGAAGTAGGGTGGGTCGAATTGACGGTGTTCGAGAATTGGACAATTCTTTAACAGTGTCCAATGACGGAAATATCAAGGATAAAGACATTGAACGAGGTATTATTGAACGTTTTCAAGGATCCAATTTTATGGATATCACGACATTGGGTTGTCGAGTAAGTCGTGGCATTGCGACCCTGCTCGGGCATGTCGAGACTCAAAGCACAGAACGGTTGGCGAAACGCTTAGCTTCTCAGGTCAGGGGAGTAAAAGAAATCCGGAGTGAGATTCAGTTTTTAGAGAAGGCTGTGGATGATGCAACTCTTGTCAATCGTGTAGAAAACGCATTGGTCGCATCCCCGTGGGTCAACGCTCAGGAAATCAAAACAGAAGCTCGAAATGGGCTTATCACCTTATCAGGACTGGTTAATACGCAAGAAGCAATGGAATGGGTTGTAGAAACCGCTTATCAGGTTCCAGGTGTCAAAGCGGTAGTCAGTGAAGTCTTTACTCGTCACCGCTCGCAAGGAGAGGACCTGTGGTTAACAGAACAGTTAGTCGCTAAGCTTGGCCAACATCGTCTAAATTCCGGACAAATTCGTGCTTTTGTTCAAGATGGAATTGCATTTCTGACTGGTGAAGTGTATTCTGAAGAACATCGGGAATTTGCAGAGGACATAATTCAATATATCCCAGGAATTCACGACGTTAATAATTCAATCAAGGTAGCATCACATGCCAGCAAAGGTTAACTCTTGAGATCAGAATTTTATTATCTGAGCAATTGATGTAAACCTTTTTGAGCGGCCATTGGGCGGAGAGATCATTGTGAGAATGTCAAAAAGTGTTAGGAGGTTAGCTTGAGCTAGCCTCTTTTTTGCACTTGTGCTTAGAAAGTATAAACTTGCGTTATATACTTTCTAAGCATAAGTGCAACTAAGGCGGTCGCCTTCGCTAAGGCTGCAAGAAGGTTAACTCGTGCGAAGACAGTGTCTTCGGGCGCCAGCCAAGTTTTCTTTACTTGCGCCGGTCAGAAAGAATATGTTCTGGGGGGAATGAGTATAGATTGTCTTGCAGGGCGGGATATTAAAAATAATATCGTACACTAAGGAGGCGCTTTGATGCACGGATCCATTGGGTCATTAATACCTTTTCTGGTTGTCATTCCACTTGCCTTTCTCACTAGGCAGGTATTGCCTGGTTTAGTTGTGGGTCTATTCGTTGGAGCTTATATGCTCAACCCAACGCCGTTAGGCGGTGTGGATACTGCCTTAAAGTATATTTTGCAGGAACTGGCAGTTTCCGATAACCTGAGGCTTATCGTGTTTATGTACGGTTTTGGTGCTTTCGTAGGATTAGTGCGAATCACGGGAGGAGTCAGCGGCTTTGCCCATCTTATGGAAGAGAGAATTCATTCCGGACGGAGTGCCTTTGTTGTAACTTGGTTGTCAGCGTTGCTCACTTTTATGGCACCGGATTTTAGGATTATTACGGTGGGTCCAGTGATGAAACAAATATTTTCCCGGCTTAAAGTGCCTGTCAATAAAGTTGCTTTTGTAATTGATGCAACCTCAACGCCTCTGTGCGCGATCATGCCCTTAGGCACAGTATTCATCGGCTATAGCATTGGCCTTTTAGGCACAGTAAGTCGGCACCAAGGTATTGTCACTCCACCTTATAATCTGTTCTTGCTAAGCATTCCCTTTAACTTTTTCTCTTTGGGGATGCTGGGTTTTGCTTTGTTTTATACCTTTCGCAAGTCCAAAGAAGATCGCGTGCAGGAGCCAACTTCTCAGCCCAACGAATCGATTGCCAAAATGAGAGCCTTAGGTTCAGCCAAATTGGCATATACAGAAACATCCTTAGAGCTAGCAATGCCTCCGGCTTTGAATATGCGGCAACGGATCATCAAGCGCGAGTCCGACGCCTATCCAGACCCTGTGGAAATGGTCGCTCAGCAGGTTACGCCGAACTCGTTAAATCTTATCGTGCCTCTAACGCTCTTATTGAGTTTAACCTTGTTTTTTACCTGGTGGGACGGGCATTCGCATGCTGCCAATTTTTTAGGGGCTCTAATTCAGGCTAATGCTGCTAAAGCGATGTTGGAAGCTTTACTATCTACCTTGATTATCTCTTTTGTTTGGTATGCTTTTCAAAAGCAACCAATTCAGCGAACCCTTTTTGGATTTCTGCAAGGTGGCAACGAGATGATGGCAGTTAACGTTCTCTTAGTTTTGGTCTGGGCGGTTTCTGCTATTTCCACGGATCTAGGTTTTTTAAGTTATACAGAACAGACCGTGGGACGGTTGGTACCGGCAGCTTTTATTGCCCCAGCTTTTTTCATTTTTGGTTGTCTGCTTTCTTATATCATTGGTTCATCGTTTGGTACTTGGGGCATCTTGTTGCCCCTAGGATTTTCTCTAGCAGCCACTGAACATGCTGCCTTGCCCTTAATCGCTGGGGCGGTGTTCGCCAGTGGCACCTTTGGCGGGTTTGTTTCCCCTCTGAGTGATAACACAGTAGCTATGGCCACTGTAATGAAAATACCGGTTATGGACTATGCTAAGCTTAAGTTGCGTTACGGGCTTATGGTTGCTGCCGCTTGCACGGTTTTATATGGTATCGTCGGCTGGTTTTACCGTTGATGAGAGACATGAAAAAGTAATTAGTTTCTATATTATGGCTTTATGTTATAATGAAAATTATCAAAGTATATTCTTGGTTTCTTTAGTTAATGGAGGTTGAAAGGTGTCGAAAAGGGAAAAAGAGTCAAACTCTGTTTGGATCAAATTAGTAAGTGTGTTTTTAATGGTACTTTCTTTAGCCGGGCTCCTAGGTGCTTTAGGGTTTTCGATCGGAAAACCTTTTTATTTCCTGTTTACGGCTGTTCTGGGAAATTTGGCTTGGGCTGGTCTCCTCTTAGGTTTCGTATTAGCTATCTTGCTCTGGATTTATTCGTCGAACTTGACGTCCTTGGCGTCTACAAGATCAGGTGAACCGTCGACTGGAGCTAGTTCTAGGCTACCTAGAGATCGCCGAAAAATGCAGTCCGATCCGCAGAACTCTGAGCAAGTGCAAAGCTCAATTTTTAAACAGTCCGTTGATATCGAGGGTATTCCTCTTCCTGCTGGAAAACTCGTTAGTTTGCAGGGGTTTAACAAATATTTTTCCTCGCCTGAATGGGTAGAAATGAAGGACGCAAATAGTCAAAAGGCAGAAGAAATGAAAGAAATGGGAAGTGACTTTTCTTCTTATTTCGGGGTCGGCGAGTCGTTCGTACCGAAGAGACAGGCCAAAATAAAGAATTTAAAAGGGTTGAATGATTATATCAAGGATGTAGATCATGAGGAAAGCTTAGAACGTGCAATTCCCTGGCAAGATAGTATGGCGCCGACGGAGAATCGGAAAAATGTTGTTACTCAGGATCCACTACAATTTTCTTCAGTTTTTAAGTCAAAAACAGATCAAGAAGAATTCTTAGCTCAATTTAAGGTTGACGAAAATCCCCTTGATCTAGACACATTTGATTTTGGAGAGACTTTGAGCGAAGACGATAGTATGAACGCTGAGAGTGAGGGGATAGCCCTAGGAGTTGAATATTCCGTCGTTCAAGACGAAGTAGCAGCTGTACATAGTACGATAGTATCGGATCTTAAAGATGACTCGTTCCAAAACGTGAGTACATCTCTAGAGATGCTAGAGTTAGAAGCTCCAGTCGCTGCTGCCGTAGAGTGGGAACCAATCTATGCGGGGCAAGTCGCAGAATTGGTTAATCAGAGGCAAGGTCAGCCGAAGGTGGCGGAAAAACCTCAGGTTTTGAGTATCGTGAAAAGCTCCAAAAATTGGGAATGTCCTGATTTTAATTTACTGGATCCTGTCATAAAACACGTCATATTTCAGGACACAGAAACGTCAATGCAACTCGAGAAAGTTCTTCTAGAATTTGGGGTTAAAGCTAAAGTCATCCGTGTCACAAGAGGTCCAGTTATTACCCGTTACGAACTAGCCCCGGCACCAGGCGTCAAAATCAGCAAGATTGTTAATCTTTCGGATGATATTGCACTAGGGCTTGCTGCTCGGGATGTGCGCATTGAAGCGCCGATCCCTGGCAAAGCAGCGGTTGGCATTGAAGTGCCCAATAAAGTGGCTCGTTCTGTACCGTTCAGAGAAGTGCTGGAAACCACTAGCTTTGGACAACATTCATCAAAGCTAAAAATTGCCTTAGGAAAGGATATCGCGGATCAACCTATCATTGCGGATCTAATAAAAATGCCGCATCTCTTAGTAGCAGGGGCTACAGGGTCGGGGAAAAGTGTCTGTATTACGACCATTATTAATTCAATTCTCTACAACGCAACCCCTGATGAAGTAAAGTTCCTGCTGGTGGATCCCAAAATGGTGGAACTCAATCAGTATAACGGCATCCCGCACCTTTTGGCTCCGGTCGTGGTCGATCCAAAGAAAGCAGCCAGTGCTTTAAAATGGATTGTCAAAGAAATGGAAAATCGGTACGGACTTTTTGCCGCGGCAGGGGTCAAGGATATTGAACGTTATAACAAATTTAAAGCCGGGGAAACAATGAGTAGTACACCGACCTTGCCCTTGATTGTTGTGATTATTGATGAGTTGGCCGATCTGATGATGGTTGCAGCCGGGGAGGTTGAAGAAGCTATTGGTCGCTTGGCCCAAATGGCTCGANNACGCAACGCCCATCAGTTGATGTAATTACCGGGGTAATCAAGGCCAATATACCCAGCCGAATTTCCTTTGCAGTCTCCTCTCAAATCGATTCTCGTACTATTCTTGATGCAACCGGTGCAGAAAAACTCCTCGGGCGCGGAGACATGCTTTACTCCCCTCTGGGCGAGAATAAAGCACTCCGTGTACAAGGTTGTTTGGTCACGGATGACGAAGTTCAACGGGTCATTACGCATTGGAAAGAATTAGGAAAACCGGAGTATCTTGATCCCGAGCGGCTTTTCGCTGGCTCGACTCTTAAAAACGAAGAGAGCAATGGAGCGGATGACGCCCTGTTCCTTGATGCAGGGCAACTTTTCATCAGAACGAGTATGGCTTCGGTATCCTATCTGCAACGTCGCTTAAAATTGGGGTACGCTCGAGCGGCACGCTTAATGGATATGCTCGAAGAACAAGGGGTTGTCGGAGCGTACGAAGGAAATAAGCCTCGGCAGGTGCTCATAACCTTAGAAGAATTTAATGATCGTTTTGGATGATGCGAGGCTCGAAGATAAAAACACTCTAACCATAATGGATTGGTTAGAGTGTTTTTATGTTGTTTTTCACCTTAAATCCTCAAAAATCGCACCTCATACATCTCTTCTTGAGCCTCGCTGAATACTAGGGTGTTTCTTTATGATGAATGAAGTAGGAGAGATTGGGAATAATGCAAAATGGATGTAAAAAAATAGATGGAGACGAAGAATGAAGTTTTTTACACAGTCAATTACGAAAGAGAAACCCTATAAAGATATTGTCTTAAGCCGGGAAGATTTGCTTAATCATGCTAAAGAGATTGCTCGATTTTATGCTCACCAGGAAACAAACCATCCCAAACGAACGTTGTTACCCAGGGTTAAGCAAAATATGAAGTTTTTAACTCAAGCATACCGCGAAATTACGGAATATTCAGCCAGAACTCAGGATATTGTGCCAGCTACGGAATGGTTATTAGACAACTTTTATAGTCTGAAAGATTTAAGAGAGGATATCGAAAGAAGCCTCCCTGATAAATTTGAGCGTCAATTACCCTGCAACGCTAGTGGAGATTTTCAAGGATACCCACGGATTTACGGGTTATTAGTTGAACTGATCGAACACACAGATAGTCAATTGCAAAGTGACACGCTCAGAGAGTTTATCAACGCCTATCAGGTTCATGTGCCTTTGTCGAGCGGAGAATTATGGGCGATTCCCATTATGTTGCGCATTGTTCTTCTGGAGAATATTCGGAGGTTAGCTGAGCAAATTCTTTTTACGCAAGCTGAAAGAGATGCGGCTGATCGTTGGGTGTTGCCCTTATTAGAGGCACAGCATAGGCCAGAAGATTGGGAAAAGATATTAAAAACACTCACTCCACAAGAGGAATATTCTTCGGCATATGCAGAACAGATGCTCAAGCGTTTAAGGGACCTCGGTATCGACGTTGCTCCACTTTTACACTGGGTGGACCGAGTTGTTGCTAAGCAAGACACAACGATTGAAGAACTAGCAAAACTTGAACGTCAACGTCAGACAATGTATCAGGTGTCGATGGGTCATGCTATTTTAAGTATCCATTCTATCACAGCTGAAGACTGGCCTCGATTTTTTGAGGAAGTCAGTCTAGTGGAAAATGTTTTTAATCAGGACCCAAGTAAAGTTTATAGTGAAATGGACTTCGACTCACGGGACGCTTATCGCCATCAGGTGGAAAAGATTGCTCGACATTTTAAAGTTTCGGAGTTAGTTGTTGCTCGGAAAGTGTTAACAAGAGCGGAAAGGGCTCACGCATCAGGCGAGTCATTAGCCTCACACGTCGGTTATGATCTGATTGGGGCAGGACGTGTTGCGCTGGAACAGGACTTGAAACAAGACTTTGGAGAGTCCCCGAACTTGGGGAGTAAGATTCGTCGCGCCATTTGCCAGCAGCCCGTTCTCTATTATTTTGGCACCTTGCTGTTTGGAACAGTAGGCCTATGTTATTGGGTTTTAGCGCACGCTCTGCCAGTGAACCCACCTTTGCTGATTTACTTTGTTTTAATGATTGGTCTTTTGATTTGGGCAAGTAGTTTGAGTATTCCCTTAGCGAATTGGGTCTCCTCAAAACTTTTCGACCCAACCTTCCTGCCGAAATTAGAGTTGAGGGAAGGAATTCCAGAAAAATTACGGACAATGGTTGCAGTGCCCACGCTTTTAACGAGTGTGGACAGGGTTAAGGAGCTCATAGGAGAAATTGAAGTCTATTATTTAGCCAATCGAGATGTAAATTTACATTTTGCTCTGCTCGGAGATTTTGCGGATGCATCGTCTGAATCAGTCAAGGGCGATGAGGAAATTATTGCGGTTGCAACCGCGGCGATCGTGAATCTAAATCATAAATACGGTCAAAATAGGTTTTACTTCTTTCATCGCAAACGGATGTTTAATGCTTCAGAAGGTGTCTGGATGGGATGGGAGAGAAAACGTGGTAAGATCGCAGAGTTTAACTGCCTTTTGAGTCAGGATAGGGCAACTAGTTATGATGTGCAAATTGGTGAATTATCGATCCTTCCCACGTTTCGCTATGTTATTACGCTTGATGCCGACACCCAATTGCCACAGGGTACAGCCAAAAAGCTGATAGGTACTCTTGCCCACCCTCTACATGCCCCACGCCTGAGTGAAGATGGAGGAAGGGTGGTGCAAGGCTACGGGCTCCTTCAGCCGCGGGTCGGAGTTTCTATTTTGAGCGCCGGAGCTTCTAAATTTGCACGAATTTTTTCAGGGAGAGTCGGTGTTGATCCGTATACAACTGCGGTATCCGATGTTTATCAAGATTTGTTCGGAGAAGGGATTTTTACAGGTAAGGGAATTTATGATGTTAATATATTCCATAAAGTGACCCATAAGACATTCCCGGAAAATACTATCCTTAGTCATGATTTAATCGAGGGATTGTATGCGAGAGCAGGACTCGTGACGGACGTAGAATTGATTGATGGTTATCCTGCTAATTACCTCGCCTATATGCGCCGACAACATCGTTGGGTCAGAGGAGATTGGCAGCTTTTACCATGGCTATTCAAGCCGATTCCTTTTATTTCACGTTGGAAGATTTTCGATAACTTGAGAAGAAGCTTAGAGGCTCCAGCTCAGTTGCTCATCCTCATTTTAGCTTTCACGGTTCTTCCCGGGGAGCCTTTGGTATGGGTTGGCTTAGTTTCCTTGAGTTTAAGCTGGCCAATGGTTCTATGTTTACTTAGTAGAATCTTTGTCGAAGAAGCTGAATGGGGAATCGTTGGGCAAGAGTTATTGAGTTTAATAACTCAGTTTGTACTTCAGTTTATTTTTCTTCCGTTTCAGACCTTAATCATGGTAGACGCGATCGTGCGCAGTGTCTATCGGCAGTTTGTTTCACATCGCTATTTGTTGGAATGGGAAACTGCCGCTGATACTGAGAAACGTTTGGATGTTAGTCTCAAAACGATGTTTAGATCAATGTGGTCAGTACTTCCATTTGTCTTGTTAACAGTTTCAACCACCACCTATTTTTTTGCAGCAAAGATCGGGCGATTTATCCCGTTGGAGATTGCTTGGGTAGCTTCAATTGGGGTTGCGTATCGTATAAGTCTGCCTAATCAACATAAAAAAGACCGACTTTCAATTTCTGAACAACTCGTTTTACGACGTTGGGCCAGAAAAATATGGGCTTTTTTTGAAGAATTTGTCTGTATCGAGGATCATTGGCTTCCTCCAGATAATGTGCAAATAGATCCTCAGAACGGAGTTGCCCATCGGACGTCTCCCACAAACATAGGACTTTCTTTACTAGCCAATTTGTCAGCAAGGGATTTCGGGTATATTACGTTGGGCACTATGCATATGCGCATTGAACGCACTCTTCAAACTCTTGGGGAACTAGAACACTGGAAGGGGCATCTTTACAATTGGTACGATACTCAGAGTCTAGTGCCCTTAGAGCCGCGTTATGTGTCCACTGTTGATAGTGGGAATTTTGTTCTTTATCTGGTAACCTTAAAATCTGGACTCGGCGAAACGATCAGAGATAAACCTCTCATTAATGTACAATATGTCCGTGGTCTTAAGGATACTTATAACTTGTTGCTTGAGGCGGTTGGCAAGGACACTTTTGCGGAGTTGAACGGATTTGGGCAGGCACTGGATAATGTCCTTGGTTCCGATGAAGCGTGGAATCTCCAAAGTTGGATGAATCTATTGTCTCACTGGCCGGCGTCCTTTTTAGACCGTGAATTAGGTAAAGAAGGTTTGTATTGGGCAGAGCGTCTCGATACGATGGTTCGTTCCTTTCGTAAAGAGATGGGAGAAATTTACCCATGGCTCATTGACACTAAACATTCGGAGACACTGGCGCTCCTTAACGCTCAGGTTTTCAAAGCATCGAGTGTGTGTGAACTTGCTAAGTGCTATACCGATGGACTGACCGTAGATGGTTTACCCCCTGAAATCAGGGAGATGATCCAGTCGGCGCTGATCAAGCTTCAGGCTTATATTCATCGGTCAGAAGAATTACAGCAGCGACTTGAAGAGATGGTCTTGAACACGGATTTCCGCCCGCTGTTTGATGAAACCCGTCAACTCTTTTCGATTGGTTATCGTGTTGCTGAAAGCATGCTGGATAAGTCCTATTATGACTTGTTGGCTTCTGAAGCTCGCCAGGCAAGTTTTATCGCCATCGCCAAAGGAGATGTCCCCCACAGTCATTGGTTCAAACTTGGACGTTCTTTGACCCTAGCTAAAGGAAAACGAAGTTTAGTCTCTTGGAGTGGGACGATGTTTGAATTTCTCATGCCCCTACTAGTCATGCGGAATTATGCCGAAACCCTTCTTGATGAAACTTATCGTTCCGTTGTGGCAGTACAAAGGAAGTACGGAGTAGAACACAGCATACCCTGGGGGGTATCAGAGTCGGGTTTTTATGCCTTTGATCCTCAATTGAATTATCAGTATAAAGCCTTCGGAGTTCCAGGACTTGGCCTTAAACGGGGACTGATTCAGGATCTTGTCATTGCACCCTATGCGAGTTTCTTGGCCTTAATGGTTGCGCCACGTGAGGCATTATTGAATATCTCGAAGATGGAACAAATGGGTTTTGCAGGAAGGTATGGGCTATTTGAAGCGGCTGACTTTACTAGTGAACGAATCCCCGTCGGGCGTCCTTTTAAGTTGATCCAGAGTTTTATGGCCCATCACCAAGGGATGAGTTTAATAGCACTTGACAACGTACTATATGAAGATATCATGCAACAGCGTTTACACAACGAAGCCTTGATTCAAGCCTCGGAGCTTCTGCTCCAAGAACGTTTGCCAGAGGCCACAACCGCTATTCCTCAACTAGTAGGTGAGCAAGTTGTTAAAGAGCGCCAAGTAAAGGGTACTGATCAGGAAGAAAACCAGTTTGTTTTTATGAATACGGCCCAAAGCCCGATTCCCATCACACACTGTATTTCCAATGGACAGTATTCGGTCATGCTGACAAATGCAGGGGCAGGGTTCAGCCGTTTTAAAGAGATTAGTCTCTCTCGTTGGCGGGAGGACGTGACGCAGGATGCTTGGGGGATGTACTTTTATATTCAAAACTTGAATTCCGGTGATGTATGGTCCGCAACACACCACCCTTGTCGGAATTCCGGCGAAAACTATAAGGTGACCTATGCGCCGGATCGGGTAGAATTTTCTCGTCAGGATGGTAACATTACGACTCGTACTGAAGTCGTCGTATCTCCTGAAGATCAAGCGGAGATGCGTCGTATTTCTTTGACAAATCATAGTAAATATGACAGAACGGTAGAAGTCACCAGCTATTTTGAAGTGGTCTTAGCTAGGCCAAGTGAGGATTTGGCACATCCGGCGTTTGGTAATCTCTTTATTCAAACTGAATATGCGCATGAGGCGTTGTTGGCGTCCCGCAGACCACGTAGCGAGAATCAGGCGCGATTATGGCTCATGCACACGGTTGCGACGGAGGGAGAAAAGGTGGGCGCCCTGCAATATGAGACGGATCGTGCGCGTTTTCTAGGACGGGGAAGGAGCCTTGCTAAGCCCCGAGCATTAGATGCTAATCAACCCTTGTCCAATACCGTCGGAGCGGTGTTGGATCCCATGATGAGCCTTCGTCAGCGGGTTAGAATTGGCTCAGGGCAAACCGTTCGACTTTCCTTTACAGTCGGCTACGCGGAGAATCGGGAAGAGATAATTCATATGGCAGAAAAATATCGAGATCCGCTCTCGGTTAACAGGGCGTTTGAGTTAGCTTGGACACATAGCAAAATGGAGCTTCGTCATTTGAATTTAACTGCGGCACAAGCAAATGAAGGGTTAAGCCTCGGCGGTCATCTACTGTATCTTAGCCCTTGTCGTAGAGATGTGGCGGAGTACATTGAGCATAATCGTAAAGGGCAGACTTCTCTATGGCCGTATGCTATTTCAGGAGATCTTCCTATCGTCCTTGTACGCGTGAAAGATATCGAAAATTTAGATTTGGTGCGACGGCTCTTGACGATTCATGAATATTGGAGGCTCAAAGGACTATTTGCTGATCTGGTCATTTTGAATGAGGATGACAGTGGATATGTTCAAGCCTTCCAAGATAACCTGCGGGATTTGGTTTCGATGGGGCATGCTCGAGATCTATTAAATCAGTCGGGCGGAGTTTTTCTCCTGCAAAAAGGGCATGTAAACCCCGAGGATGTTAATCTTCTGTGTGCTGTGGCACGTATGACTTTTAGTGGAGATGGAGGATCTTGTTCCGTCCAATTCCGCAAGAAAGGGAAGGTTATTTTTGGGGATGGTGAGCGTCGCGGGACGGATACCCAAGCTCAACCGCTTCAACTTGTGCAGAAGAGAAAAAATGAGTTTCGAGAAGAAGTTATAGGGCAAGCACCTAGTCACCTGCAGTTTGCTAATGGATACGGCGGCTTTAGCGAAGATGGCAAAGAGTATATTATCGAGCTGCAGGAAGGTATGAATACTCCCTTGCCTTGGATTAATGTCATTGCTAATTCCAAGTTCGGTTTTCAAGTATCTGAAGCTGGTGTTGGTTATACATGGTCTCTTAATAGTCGGGAATATAAGCTCAGCCCATGGTCGAATGATCCAATTCTTGATCCAACGGGGGAAGCCTTATACCTGCGTGATGAAGAGACTGGAGAATCTTGGTCGGTCACAGCTAAGCCTAAACGTGAAAAGGGTAAATATGTAATAACGCACGGTCAAGGGTATTCAATTTTCGAGCATTACAGTCATGGACTGAAGCAAACTTTGCGTCTCTTTGTCCCGGTGGATGAACCGGTAAAAATCATCGAATTAATGATTTCAAATACGACAGATCATGATTTGCACCTAAGTGCGGTTTATTATGTTGAATGGGTGATGGGCGTGGCCCGTGAGCAGACTGCGCCGTATTTAGTTACTGAATACGATGGAGAACGTAACACATTTTTTATTCGAAACACGTATCAAGAAGAGTTTGCTGGGCGGATAGGGTTTTTAACTGCGCTAGGAGCGGCAGTAACAAGTTATACCGGGGATCGCTCTGAATTTATTGGACGTAATGGGAATTTAGAAGATCCTCTGGGGTTAAAGCTGGACCATTTCTCAGAAACAGTTGGAGCAGGTCTTGATCCTTGTTCAGCTCTGCAGCTCATCGTTTCTGTATCTCCAGGGGAGACCAAGGCCATCACTTTCTTACTGGGTGAAACAGAAACCCGTCAAGAGGCGGAGAGAATAATAGCCGCTTATGGCCTGTCCGAAAAGATTAGGGAGGCGTTTCAGGATGTAACGCAATATTGGGATGAGTTGCTGGGTAACATTCAGGTTCATACGCCTGAGCCATCCATGAATTTAATGCTAAACCGCTGGCTGCTCTATCAGACGGTTGTCTGCCGTATATGGGCTCGATCAGCTTTCTATCAGTCAGGGGGAGCCTATGGCTTTAGAGATCAACTCCAGGATGTGATGGCCCTTGTCTATACCACCCCGGAGGCTACCCGTGCACAAATAATTCTCCATTGTGGTCATCAGTTCATAGAAGGGGATGTCCAGCATTGGTGGCACGCGGGCCAGGGAAAAGGGATACGAACAAAATTTTCGGACGATTTGTTATGGTTACCCTTTGTGACCGTCCATTATATTGAACGAACAGGGGACACTGGGGTTCTGGATGAATTGAACACTTTCCTCGAAGACCAGCCCCTCAAAGAGGATGAAGATGAACGGTATTCAATTCCGAAAATTTCTAATGAGCAGGGAAGTGTGTATGAGCATTGTGTTCGTGCCATTGAAAGAGGGTTGCATTTTGGTGAACACGGGTTACCTCTGATCGGTTCTGGCGACTGGAACGATGGCTTCAGTCGAATTGGCCCAAAGGGAAAAGGGGAAAGTGTCTGGCTGGGGTGGTTTCTGTATCTAACTTTGACTCGTTTTGCTGGTCTTTGTGATCTGCGGCAAGATCTTGAGAGAGGAGCCCGGTATCGACGGATTGCCGTCGAACTCCAACAAAATCTCGAATTGCATGGTTGGGATGGTGGTTGGTATCGGCGAGCTTATTTTGATGATGGGACGCCCTTAGGATCTGCTCAAAATGAAGAGTGTCAAATTGATGCAATTGCCCAGTCTTGGTCCGTTCTTTCCGGAGCAGCCAAATCTACTCGGGCAGAGGATGCTATGTTGGCCTTAGAACACTATTTGTGGCGCAAGGAGGACGGTATTCTCCTTTTACTAACTCCACCCTTTGATAAGTTCTTGCCCGATCCCGGCTACATTCGTGGGTATGTTCCTGGCGTCCGTGAAAATGGCGGACAGTATACACACGCAGCGACATGGGCGATTTTGGCCTACACCAGTTTAGGGGAAGGGGATAAGGCTACGGAGCTGTTTCAGATGTTAAACCCCATCCATCACGCCCGTACAGAACATGAAGTGAATCGTTACAAAGTTGAACCCTACGTTGTAGCAGCGGATGTTTATGCCACGCACCCACATGTAGGGCGGGGAGGATGGACGTGGTATACTGGAGCATCCGGGTGGATGTATCAGGCAGGACTCGAGGGTATTTTAGGTTTTAAACGCCAAGGGGATCAATTAGTCTTAAAACCTTGTATTCCCAGTCGGTGGACGGGTTATCGTTTAACTTATCAATATAAAAAGACACAATATGAGATTATCATCGAGAATCCAAACGGTAGAATGACCGGGTGCGAGAGGATTACTTTGGATGAAGAGGTGTTACTGGAACCTGTCATTTTATTAAAGGACGATGGTCAAGTCCATACGGTTCGTTTAACACTGTAAACGATAAGAATAAACGATGATTGGTGAGCGATGCGCGTATATTAGCTAAAGCGCGGTCAATACTCGATCCAACGTAGAGGCAAATTAATTGCCCCTACGTTACGTAAAAGAAGCCAGTAGCCTTATTTTTGTAGGGCGTTCTGGCTTCTTGATTTTTGGATGACAAAAGGAAATAGACTCAGGTTTCAGATTTAATATATCCCTTTCGATTCAGCGAGATCAAAGCCGCTAAAATGGAGACACCCATCGCAGCTAGCATCACAGTATGATAAGCGCCCACAAAAGCGTTGAGTTGTTGGACTGGGGTTGGGGTGTTTACGCTCACTAGCAGCGTTGCTTGGCGGTTTTCAAATAAGGAGACCGAGAAAGCAATCCCGATTACCATACCAACATTGCGGACGAGCGCATTAATTCCACCGGCTACACCTAATTTTGCAGGGGGAACGGAACTCATAACGCTGCTGTTATTGGGAGATTGGAAAAGGCCAGTCCCTATTCCCATTAGAATAAGACCAGGAATAATCTGCCAGAACAATGAAGTAGTGGTCAATGTGGAAAGATAAAATAGCCCCAAAGATGATACGAACAAGCCACTAGTGGTAAGAATAATGGGCCCAATACGGTCAGAAGCCTGGCCGCTAAGCGGAGCGACGAGCGCCATCGTCAGAGGAAAAGAGGTCATCAATAATCCTATTTGGGTCGGATCATAATTTAAAACATGTTGGAGATAGAAAGGCATGAGCATTGTATTGGCAAACATAGCCACGAAGGAAAGGAAGCCTGTAATGTTTCCTATGAAAAAGGGGCGGATGCGAAAGAGGGAGAGATTAATCATGGGGTTATTTACCCGCAACTCCGTATAGAAAAAGAGTGCTAACAGGAGAGCCCCCAGAAATATTCCTATAAGGATTGGAGAGGAGCTCCAACCCCAGTCCTGGCCGTTGTTGACGACAAATAGGAGACTGATCATGCCAAATGTAAAAAACAGTGCGCCCACAAAGTCGAAGGTTTCATTGCTATGCTGAGGTTTATCAAGTGGAAGGATGATTTGGGCACCCAGATAGCCAAGGATTCCTATGGGCAAGTTAATATAGAAAATTGAACGCCAGTCCAAGAGCCCGACTAAAATTCCTCCAAGAGCTGGGCCAGTTAAGCTTCCTAAAGCAACGACAGTGCCCGTCAACCCCAGCGCTCGTCCCCGTTCTTTAGGTGGGAAGTTAGCGGTGATGATCGCAGCACTGTTGGCCATCAACATAGAAGCGCCAATAGCTTGGAGGATACGCATGCCAACCAAAAACCAAATACTGGAAGCCAAGCCACATAGGGCGGAACCAAGTGTAAAGATGACAAATCCCCAAGAAAAGACGCGTTTGCGCCCAACAAGATCGGCAATACGCCCAAAAACAGGGAGCAAACTGGAGATTGTCAATAAGTAAGCAGTTACGACCCATTGGATGGTTGAAAGATCTGTCTGTAATTTTCCGGAAATGGTGGGTAGTGCAACATTGACAATACTGCTATCTAAGGTTGACATGAAGGTGCCAATCGAAACGGTTGCCAAGATAAACCAGCGGTACCGAGGTGAAGCTTTAACACGTGTTGAAACATTGTTGGCGATTTGATTCATAGTTTACACTCCTTCCATGACCTGTACTCAAGGGGCTTTTAGATTGTAATATATCATAACGCGGATAGTTTGAACACTTAGCAAACTAAATTGAGCAGAGAATGTTATGCCTTAGTTTTGATCATACTAACTCAAGAGAAGAAGGAGGGATGTCAGTTTATGTGCAATATAAATGATAAAGAACGTCTAATGCCAAGACCTATCGAACAGCATACTACTGCGGCTTGGGCAAATATTGAGAAATTGAAAGAGCAATCAAAGGTGGCAATCCCCAGTGAAATCGAAGTAGGGAATGCCAAGGATTGGGTCGACACAAATCAGAAATAGTGATATATACTAACAAGATTGTCCAAGTATGATAACGAGCGGGTCGCCTAGTGCGCCCGCTCGTTATCTGTTCAAATTACTAATCTGAGGTTACTTAATACGACATTTCGGTCAGTCGTTTATAGGTTTGATATCGTTCTTTGGCATGGTATTCAGCTTCTTTGAACAGTTCATCAGCAATGTCAGGGAAAGAAGAAATTAACTGAGAGTAACGGGCTTCTCCAAGGATGAAGTCCTTGAAGGATTCTGAGGGTTCTTTAGAATCTAAACTGAAGGGATTTTTGCCTTCTGCTTTGAGCTGGGGATTATGGCGGTAGAGATGCCAATAACCGGCATCAACGGCTTTTTTCTCTTCGGCAATCGAGGTCCCCATTCCGGTCTTAATTCCATGGTTGATGCAAGGGGAATAAGCGATAACCAACGAAGGCCCTTTATAATTTTCAGCTTCTGTGAGGGCTTTGAGCGTCTGATTCATGTTAGCTCCTAAAGCAATCTGAGCCACATAGATGTAGCCATAGCTCATCGCCATCATACCAAGATCTTTCTTACGGATCTTTTTGCCCGCTGCGGCAAACTTGGCTACGGCAGCTGTAGGGGTGGATTTCGAGGACTGACCCCCCGTATTGGAATACACTTCTGTGTCCAGGACGAGGATATTGATGTCGTCTCCAGAGGCCAAAACGTGGTCTAATCCTCCGTAGCCGATATCATAAGCCCAGCCATCTCCCCCGATCATCCATTGTGACCGTTTAATTAGGAAATCTTTTTTTGCTAGGATCGCTTGGACGAGCGCCTTGTCAGATTCTGGAACGGTCTTTAAGGCGGCAAAAATCTTTTCGGTGGCGGTCTTTGAGGCCTCCCCATCATCCTTGCCGGCAAGCCATTCGCGGAAAGCTAGCTTAAGGTTATCAGGGATGGGGGTTTCCAAGGTTTGATTAACTAGGTTTGTTAAATTTTCCCGAATTTGCTTAGCGCCGAGGTACATCCCATACCCATATTCGGCGTTATCTTCAAACAGTGAATTGGCCCAGGCAGGCCCCTTACCCTCTGAATTTGTGGTATAAGGGATGGAAGGAGCACTGGCACCGTATATGGAAGAACAACCAGTGGCGTTGGCAATCATCATACGATCTCCGTACAATTGAGTAATGAGCTTAATGTACGCCGTTTCTCCACACCCAGGACAGGCTCCGCTGAATTCAAAGAGCGGACGCAAAAACTGACTGCCTTTAACACTTTTAGGATCCATTAAGCCTTTCTTCTCTGTCACGGTGCAGGCAAAGTACCAATTGTCCGCTTGGGCATCGATTTGAGCTTCGGCCTGCCCCATAATGATGGCTTTTCCGGGTGCAGGACAAACATCAGCACAGTTACCGCATCCCGTACAATCGAGCGGATTAACTTGGATTCGATAGTGCAAGCCTTCTAATCCTTTACCGAGCGGTTTTTTCGTTTGGAACGTCTCTGGAGCTTTGGCCTGCTCTTCGTCACTCAGCAAGAAGGGGCGAATAGTTGCGTGCGGACAGACTAAGGAACACTGGTTGCATTGGATACACTTGTCAACTTGCCACTCCGGGACCATGACAGCAATCTTACGTTTTTCATAAGCCGATGAACCCACGGGGAAGGTGCCATCCTCCATTCCTACGAAAGTGCTGACGGGAAGAGCGTCTCCTTCGTTGCGGGCCATGGGACGTTGAATATTCTTGATAAAAGCTGGTTCGTCAACTGTCGGTCTTGCCTCTGATTCGGCATTGGCCCAGGACTCAGGGATAACCACCTTGTGTAAAGATTCTATGCCGCGATCCACTGCGGCATTATTCATATCCACAATTTTTTGGCCTTTTTTACCGTAAGTTTTCGAGATGGATTCTTTCAAGTAGTTTACTGCCTCATCAACAGGAATAACATTGGCTAGCTTAAAGAAGGCAGCCTGCATAATCATATTGATCCTTCCGCCTAGACCAAGCTCGGAGGCAATGTTAATGGCATCAATAATATAGAAGTTAATCTTGTTGTTGGCGATATAACGACGCAGCGTGGCCGGGAGTTCTCTGTCTAATTCTTCAGGTTTCCAGGGACAATTCAAAACAAAGGCTCCGTTAGGTTTAAGCCCAGCTAATAAATCATAGTTGAAAATAAATGATTTGTTATGGCAGGCAATATAATCTGCATGGGACACTAGGTAGGTGGATTTTATAGGTTTCTTGCCAAAACGTAAGTGAGAAATGGTTGTGCCACCGGATTTTTTACTGTCATAGGAAAAATAACCTTGGGCGTAAAGCGGAGTCTCATCGCCGATGATTTTGATTGCGGATTTGTTAGCTCCAACTGTTCCGTCAGATCCTAGGCCATAAAATTTACAACTGATAGTCCCTGAGGGAGTCGTTTCAACAAGATCTACTTCAGGAAGGGAGGTGTGCGTGACATCATCCGTGATGCCGATGGTAAACCCATCTTTAGGTTGAGCTTGTTTGAGATTTTCATAGACAGCTATGATCTGGGCAGGACGAGTATCCTTAGAACCTAGGCCGTAACGGCCTCCGATAATGAGGGGCTTGATTTCACTATTATTAAATAGATGAACGATATCCAGGTATAAGGGTTCAGCTAGTGAGCCGGGTTCTTTGGTGCGATCGAGGACGGCAATTTTTTTGACGGTTTTGGGGAGTGCGTTTAAGAAATATTTAGCTGAGAAAGGCCGGTAGAGGTGAACTTTAATTACTCCGACTTTCTCTCCTTTGGTCATGAGGTGATCCAGAGTTTCCTCGATCGTCTCACAAACGGAGCCCATGGCGACGATAACAGATTCCGCATCTGGGGATCCGTAATAATCAAAAGGATGATATTCTCTACCCGTAATTTGTTTAATTTCTTGCAGATAGTTTTCAATAATATCCGGAACCGCAGCGTAAAAAGGGTTAGCGACTTCTCTGCCCTGGAAATAAATGTCTGGGTTTTGGGCAGTCCCCCGAGCAACTGGATGCTCTGGGGTTAAAGCATGATCGCGAAAGGTTTGCAAAGCTTGCCAATCCACAAGTTTAGAGATATCCTGTGCGTCGATCGTTTCGATCTTTTGAATTTCGTGTGACGTTCGAAACCCGTCAAAAAAGTGCAGAAAGGGAACGCGGGATTTTATGGCACAGAGATGGGCAGTGTAGGCTAAATCATGAGCTTCTTGAACACTGGAAGAAGCAAGCAGGGCAAAGCCTGTTTGCCGGCAGGCCATCACATCTTGGTGGTCGCCAAAAATAGATAAGGCGTGTGCCGCAACGGCGCGCGCGGTCACATGAAACACAGCAGGCAACAGTTCACCGGCTATTTTGTACATATTGGGGATCATTAAGAGAAGTCCTTGCGAAGCAGTGTAGGTCGTTGTGAGCGCTCCTGCAGCTAGTGAACCATGCAAGGTCCCAGCGGCACCTGCTTCAGACTGCATCTCGGCTACTTTAACGGGTTGACCAAATAAATTCTTCATTCCATGGGCAGACCATTCGTCGACCCCTTCAGCCATCGGAGTTGAAGGGGTAATCGGAAAGATAGCGGCTACTTCGGTTAAGGCATATGAGGCAATTGCGGCGGCTTGATTGCCATCCATGGTTTTCATTTCTTTAGACATCAGAACAGCCCTCCTGTATTTTCAGTTTGTGTTTTACTCGACTTTATTCTATTATTTTGATGTGGGAAGAATATCATTCATTACAGGGTTTAGATAAAAAACAGAGAATGTAGATTGTCTTTGGTTAAGGGGGGACAAGCATTGGGTAAAAAAAATTATTACGTAGTTAAAGAAGGTTCTAAGGTAGGAATTTTCATGACCTGGACGGAATGTCAGGCTTCGGTCAAAGGTTATAAAGGAGCGGTCTTTAGAGGGTTCGAAACAAAAGCTGAAGCCATTGAATGGCAAAAGGGTACTTCAGGTGTTTCTGCCAGAATTAATGATAGAGACATAGCCAATGACCAGCCTGCTTCCATAATTCCTATTGATTACGAAGTTTATACAGATGGAAGTTATGTCAATGGAAGGTATTCCTATGGCTATGCCTTTATCAAGGATGGCCAAGTTGTTTTAGAAGGTAACGGGGTCGGCGATGACACTGAGGCTGCGAGCATGAGAAATGTCGCGGGGGAAATCGCAGCGGTAGTGCATGCAGTAGAAAAAGCCAGAACACTGGACGCACGTATCCGCATCTATCATGACTATTCCGGTATTTCCCTCTGGGTTACAGGGGATTGGCAAGCAAAAAATAAGTTTACCCAAGCCTATGTAACCTTTATGCGGGCGCATCAGGGATTGTACGAATTTAAGAAAGTCGCCGGTCACAGCGGAGATCGGTTTAACGATTACGTTGATCGGCTGGCCAAAGAAGCGCTGGGAATAAGTACGAAGTAATTAAATGAAGAGTTGCATGTCAGAGGCCAGGGCATCGGCTAAATATTCCTTGGCCGTGATGATTTCAACTTCGGGTAACAGTTCGTCTGCTTTAAAGCCCATGACATCGACGGATAATTTGCACCCATAAAATTTAACGCCCTTTTTTCTCGCTCCATTGAGAAAGTCAGTCAGAGATGGAGTCTGGTCATCTTCCATCATACCAAGCAACATTTGTTTTCCCAGACCAGCCATGTTCATCCGGGAGAGGGGTAACTCTTCAGGTCCCTTGGGAGTAACCATCCCGAACATTTTTTCGTAAAGAGTCTTATCTTCTGACGACGTTTTTTCAGGGTCGCGAATTAGAAAAAGCCCCCAAAATGCGAAAAACATGGTCACCTCAACTTCTAGTTCTCTAGCAGTGTTGGCAAGTAACAGGGCAGCTAACGCTTTATCATATTCACCGCTAAACATGAGAAGATTCATTTTCTTACTCAATTTCCGCACCCCTTTTGGTTGATTATACAAATCTATTATAAGTAGAAATAGAAATTATATAACATCCTTAACTGTAAGTTGTTGGGTGCTTGCTGATTCTTTCAAGCAATTGGGCTACAACATCAATTTCGGAAAAATCGTTGTATAATCCGAAGCTGATTCGAACGACACCTGGACGGGGAGCGTCAACGTTCTTTCGGTAGAACTCCATATGTTTCGGGGAAATCGCTAAAAGCCTTTGGATATAGGGTTGAGTACAAAAACAACCGGTGCGAACTGCAATACCCGCCTGATTAGAGAGAACGGTTGCCACTCGTTCATGGGTAATCCCCTGAATATTAAAAGGGATAACCCCAATGCGGGGTTCGTCTATGGAGGTTTGAGAGTATAGTGTGATGCCCGGGATTGATTTAAGTTTTAGGTTGGCATAGTTTGTCAGCTGATTTTCATAGTGATCAATATTTTCCATGCCTAGAGCGGTTAAGGTTTTTATCGCTGCGATGAGTGCAACAACGCCCATGACGTTGGGGGAGCCTGCTTCTTCGTTGTGGGGAGGGTTTTCCCACACTACCCAATCATGGGTTACGGTTTCTGCTGTACCACCGCCCACGATTTCAGGAATACCCTGTCTGAAGGTCTCTTTAGGCCCTATGAGTACCCCAGTGCCGAAGGGCGCGTACATTTTATGGGCTGAAAAAGCTAGATAATCAATATGCTGAAGCGCATTTTTGGGTTTCATGTTCACGGCAGTGTGCGGGACCAACTGAGCGCCGTCGACAAGTATTTTCGCGCGATAGCGGTGGGCGAGTTCAGCTATTTTATGTATTGGGTTTACATATCCTGTAACATTGGAGGCCCCGGTAACGGTAACAAGCTTGACATTGCCCTTATGTTTGATTAATTTACTCTCCAGATCTTCAAGGCTTAATTTTCCGGAGGCGTCAGTTTGAACATAATCTACTTGAAACTTGTTTCGCCACGGGAGATCGTTAGAATGGTGTTCCATATAGGTAGAGAGGATAACGCTTTTTTTCTTCCCTTCCCAAAGACGATAGGATAATTTGTTAATGGCTTCCGTCGTATTTTTGACAAAAATGACAGTATCGTGGAGTGGATCGGCATTGACAAATTTTAGTACAATTGACCTNNCGATTTGTAACCCGTGCCACGATGGATCGAAGAATACATAGTTGAAAATTTTACTATTTCCTCCATTACAGAAACAAAAGGAGGGGTCGAAGCTGCGTTATCAAAGTTGATGGCTGTTGTAAGTTTGCCGTTACTTAGGGGGATCTTGCTGTCAGCTCCCACAACAAGATGTCTGTAGCTGGACCGCGCCAACTTATAATTCATACACTCACCTCTCTCTGAGATATTAAAGGCCTTATTTCTCTTCTCATGATATTTAATTAAGTTAGGAAAGGTGACAGGAGTTTTTATAATAGTCAAACCTCCATGCTAAGCGGCAACATTAACGAACGAAATGAGGGGAATTTAGTAGGGGCAATTCATGAGTTGCCCCTACCGAGTGCCTGTTATCTTGAGTTGAATGATATTGGTGTTTCTGAAACATACTAATATATAGGGTCACTATAAAGTAGAGATACATGGAGGTAACTATGAAAAAGACAGGAGAGATCCAAAAACACACCAAAGGTTTCGCTAGTGCCAAGTATGATTCTAGAAGTGCAGAATTTAAACAGGATCAGAAAAAGGCCAAAGAGGCTGCTGAAAATCAGAACTAAGACTTAAGAGGTGGAAAAGAGCCTCAAGCCCTAGGGCTTGAGGCAAATAATTAGATTATATAGAGGTTAAGTATTAGGGCGGAGGATTGTACGAATGGAAAACGTTACTGAAAGATTTCTGAGGTATGTCAAGCTTGATACTCAGTCCAGTGAGGAGGATACCGTTCCAACAACGCCTGGTCAGATTGTGTTTGCCAAAATTCTCATTGAAGAATTAAAAAAAATGGATCTGAAAGATATTTCATTAGATGAATACGGCAATGTAATGGCTAATTTACCAGCAAATACAAATCTGGATATTCCTGCGCTAGGTTTTCTGGCCCATCTGGATACGAGCCCCGATCTGAGCGGCAAGGGGGTTAACCCCCAAATCGTCGAAAATTATGACGGCGGGGACATTATCCTTAATCAAGAAAAAAAGATCATATTATCTCCGCAGGACTTTTCTGAGCTTCAAAATTATATTGGTAAAAGGCTGATCACAACAGATGGGACGACATTGCTTGGGGCAGATGATAAGGCAGGAATTGCTGAAATTTTGACAGCTATAGACTATCTGAAAAACCATAGTGAGTTTCTTCATGGTAAGATTTGTATTGCGTTTACACCAAATGAAGAAGTGGGGAGAGGAACAGATCACTTCGATATAGAAAGATTTGGAGCGGTTTTTGCATATACTATCGATGGTGGGCCGATCGGAGAACTTGAATATGAAAATTTTAATGCCGCTGGAGCTAAGGTAAGTGTGCAGGGAAGAAATATTCACCCTGGTTCTGCCAAAGGAAAAATGATTAATGCAATCTTGCTTGCTCAGGAATATATCAACCAGATACCGAAGGGCGAAACACCAGCAGAAACCGAGGGGTATGAAGGATTTTATCACTTGACAAAGATTCACGGCGAGGTTGAAGAGGCCGTACTAAGCTATATCATACGGGATTTTGACTTGACTTCTTTTCAAAAACGCAAAGAAATAATGGGGCAGATTGCGGGTAAACTCAATGAAAAATTTGGGAAGGATACATTTGTTGTTGAGATTAAGGATCAATATTTCAATATGAAAGAGAAGATTGAGCCAGTCAAACACGTTGTGGACATTGCTTCACAAGCGATGGTGGCGGTGGGAGTCGCTCCAGACATTCGTCCGATCCGAGGTGGTACTGACGGCGCAAGATTGTCCTATATGGGTTTGCCTACGCCAAATATTTTTACGGGAGGACATAATTTTCATGGGAAATATGAATTTATCCCTACGTTTGCCATGGAGAAAGCCGTGGAAGTTATTCTGAAAATTATTGAGATGTACACTGAGGTATAGAGAAGGGACACTGATCCTTGACTGGCGAGCATCTTGAAGTTAGGTGATTGAGGAGTGGGATGACCAGCGAATTTTGTTGAGATTATTAACGAACTATAGTATACTGATGTAGTACATAAATCAAATATACTAGATTTGCCTTTGAAATAAGAGCAATTTAACTGGCGGGATGACAAGTAGAAATCCCGATGGCTGTTGCTTGTTTTTGTTTGGGTAACACTTTGAAAGGAGTCAACTATGAGCGACAACATTACCACACATAGTGAAAACGAAACAATGGAGATTTCCAGGTTAATTATCGAAAGATACTTAGAAAGAAAATTAAAAGAAACTGAAATAGTGCATCACCTTAACGAGGTGGATGATGACGACCGAACTGCAAATCTTGCAGTGTTTATTGATATCGCTCATCACGCGAAGTTCCACAGAGCCAAAAGGAAGTCACAGTATGTCCCTGAAATAGGACGTACTAGAAAAGCAATCGAAGCGAAAATTTTAGAAAAGTACGGGATAGTGTTTTATGGACCGTTATATACTAGCGATAGAGAGAGAATGCTTAAAAAAATGGCAGAACGCACCAAAAGGGAACTTGGTTTGCTAAGCTAAGCATAAGAACGGAGCGGTTAATGTTTTTTTCTTCTCCACAACGGCTCAGAATGAGCCGTTTTTTTATCGTATCCGACCCTATGCCGCAACGGCACTTATGAATAAAATTAATCTTATATCAGGCTGAAAGAATAAGTTGTTTAGGTACAGTAAGGGCATCTAAGGCAGCACCGTAGGGGCAATTCATGAATTGCCCCTACGGTGGCAGGAAAGGGAGTATTAATGATGGAAAAAACGATAGGTGCCGAGGTGAACGTGGCTCTAGCAGATTATGATGAATCATTGAAAGACCATGTGGTAGAGTTACTGAAGGAAACATTACGCGAGCAATCAACAGAATATCTTCTTGAAAATACTTGGGAAGTAGTAGAAAACAAACGCACACTCTATAAAAATAAGGACGGAGAATTAGAAAGGCCAGACAAGGAGACACCTGGGGGTACGTTGTCTTCAGAAATTAGTGACACTAGAGAAAAATTTGAAGTTATGACGGTAGGTATAACAGTAAAAGTGGTAGAAACCCTCTAAATGGATTAATGCTTTCGGATTAGGTTAAAAAATCGACTGTTGGCTAAGAATAGTTAAAGGTAGAAAAATGTTTGAATTTATTGAGGGAGGGATCAATGGAAATGGATCAGCTTGATGAGATTATGCAAAAGAGTATTGAACTCGGCAGGTCAATCGGTGACACAACCATTTACCAAGAATTTAAGAAGGCAGAGTATAATCTGCTCCATAATCCGAAAGCACGTGAGTTAGTAGAAAATCTGCAGAAAATGAAGCAAGAATATCAGGGCAAGCAAATGACGGGCATAGAATTGAGTAAAGAAGAACAGGAGACCATGAAAGCTATGGAAAATAAATGTCTAATGGATAAACAAGTACAAGTATCTAACGATGCAAATACAAAGTTTCAGGAGTTTATGGAGAAGATATCTGGAAAGATTAAAGAGGGAATTAAAAGCATCGAACAGATATAATCACTAGATATCTACAATAGGATTGCAAACTTGCCATTTGGACTTACACCACTTATGATAGTACAGGACACATTAAATGGGGAAATTCCTCCGAGCTGCTCATAATTATTTCTCCGTGAGGAGGTGTGCCCCCTTTCCTTAAATTGGGGAAATTC
>OMOF01000549.1 GCA_900290375.1 Candidatus Desulfosporosinus infrequens | reverse complement strand
CATCATCTGATGAGTTAGGCATTGATTATTCAATCCATATATTAAAACCACCCTTATACTGGATTATCTTATCGGCGATTTTTGCTCCGACATATTGAAAGTAGTTTTCGCCGGAATTTTCCTGATCTTTGATAAACTTACCACTCTCGATAACTCTGCGTAATAAGGGAATTTTATTTGTTATATTTATATCAAAATTCTCAATTGCTCTTTCAAACTCATCTCCTAAATTAGAGTTACCCCATGATTTAGGCCCTTTTTCAGGTTTGATCTCGTAGACACGCCTCGCAAATTCATAAGGAAATGCACCAAAAGTAATGAGAATCTTAGGTTTATATTTTAAAACGATATCCCTGAACAACTCTATCTCTGTTGCAACTTCGGCTCCCCACCAATTTAATGTCTTGGGAACTATTCTGCTATCATCAACAGCATTCCTGATATAAATATTAGTAGCATCAATTCTCGTATGCATTTCCCTATAGACTTTGTCTTGGATCTCAGCTAAGACAGGTGTCCAAATATTGTGGTGAACTGCAGGATGTTTTGGATTAACTAATAGCCAAATAGGGTATGTTTTTTCTCCCGATTCCTTCTTCATCATCTTGTCTTTAGCTATATATTTATTGAGCACTAAGCTGGACAAACGAATCCCCCCGTTCAGTAATTTATAGTCGCTACCAAAACCTGCTAAAGTTCAGTGCATGCTGGAAGCAACTTTCGAAATTATACTTAACATTTAAAGATCAATCTCAGGCAATTATGATTTTCATTTTCGAGCATCTTTTTTTGTAATACCATATGACTATCTTCACAACTAAAGGTTAGCATTATGTTCGAACTCTGTAAATAGTAAAACAATATGTTCGTAATGAATTAAGCCTATGGTTATTTTCATAACTCTCGAGCTTTTATAACATATACCTACAGCTTCTGTAATTCGCCTCCAGCGAGTTAGCCTTTCAACTCTATCTAAATCAGGGGGGTAAGTTGCGAGCACCTATCCTAGAATTGGCGCCGAATCCTGGAATAATCGCCTAAAGTGTCTATTTCAAGGCGCTTTACTGGTATCCGTTGCCAAAGATAAAACTTTAACTAAATTATTACGATGTTTATGGAACTCGATGATCAGCTCCTTTTATAATCTGAACTCACTATCATAATTTTTTTATGATTAGTTATGATTGTTGATCGTCACAACAATTATTTACGGGTCTTATTCCAAATTCATTGGCACTTTGAGACAACACTACGATCATAATAAATTCCTAAGATTACTAGAAAACTGTTTTACTTAAAGGCTCAGCTATATTTACAGAAAACTCTGGTAGCTAAAATCAGGGGTTTATCCCAACCGAAGTGAAAATCGGCGAGACGCGCACTTATAAAAAGTGCGCGTCTCACCGATCACATATATGTCTGGTCATGTTTTTAGTGTTAATTTATTAACATTACTGGGATCGTAGACTTATTAAGTACACTCTGTCCTAGACAACCAAAAATTAGTCGTTTTAAAGTAGTTAACCTCCGCGTACCAATAATAATAAATTCGAACGATTTATTTGTTGCATAGTCAAGAATTACATCGACCGTATTGGAAATAGTTGTATCTGAATATAATACTTCGTGATTTACATTAAGACCTTTTTCAAAAAAAATACCATTAGTTTTGTTAAGTATGTCATCATATATACTTTGGTCTGTCGAATCAGCTTCATTGATCAAGGTTTTCAGCCAGCCCGTGATCGGGTTAACTGGCCCATTATCCTTATCGGCAATCCGTCTAGCTTCTGCTCTCATAGAATCTTCACCATCTTCTTGTACCTGCACGACAGTTACCTTCATATTGGG
>OMOF01000153.1 GCA_900290375.1 Candidatus Desulfosporosinus infrequens | reverse complement strand
AACAGGAGCAACAGGAGCAACGGGAGCAACAGGAGCAACGGGAGCAACAGGAACAACAGGAGCAACTGGGGCAACAGGAGCAACTGGGGCGACGGGAGCAACTGGGGCAACAGGAGCAACTGGGGCAACAGGAGCAACAGGAGCAACTGGGGCGACGGGAGCAACTGGGGTGACAGGAGCAACAGGAGTTGGAATAGCAGAATATGCCTATATTTATAATTTGGGACTTCAAGTCGTACCGATAGAAGCAGATATATCATTCAGTAATAACGGAGTAATTCTAGGTAACATTACTCATGCGCTGGGAACAGCTCCAATTATCCTTGGTGATGCCGGCACCTATTCTATATGGTTCAACGCTTCATGTAATGAACCAAATCAGTTTGCTCTCTTCCAAAATGGCGCTGCCGTAGCAGGGGCAATCTACGGTTCCGGGGCAGGCACTCAACCGAACCCAGGTATGGTAATGGTTATAGCGAACGCCGGTGATGTGTTAACTTTGAGAAACCATTCTAGCGCGGCGGCGGTTACCCTGCAGACTCTAGCAGGAGGGACACAAAGCAACGCAGATGCCGCCATATTGATTCAAAAAATGACTTAAAAATAATAATAAATTAAAAGGTACACCAAAGTTTATTATCTAATAATACACGATTAGTTCAGTTCTATCTTACTTGCCAGAGCGTATTTTAAACGGTCTGGCTCTTTTATTTTCCTGTGTCAGAATGATGAGAGTTTACATTGAAGTTACATCCACGCACGTGGAAACTTTTAAAGTGGTTTTTAAATGCAGTCTCATCTGCATATTATGCAAAGGAATAATTGGGCGGATTTACTATTGAAAAAGGAATGTCCAACTTCATAAGTGAGTATTATTATACCCTATTACCGTTAATAGGGTGGTGAATTTGACGTGACTAAAAGAGCTTCTAAGTTAGTACTAATAGGCATACTTCTATTGAGTTCAGGTCTAGGGCTACATTATTTTTTGAGAACTCCCATAGAAAAACGCCCTCCCGGAAAAATAATAGATAACTATAAAAGTGTTCCTGTTTATTATAACGGACCAGATTATACAAAAGACAAAGGGGGAAGCTTTAGTCCTGATGGATATTATTACGGTCTTAAATGGCAGTGCGTAGAATATGTAAAGCGATTTTACTATGTGGTAAAACAGCATAGGATGCCTGATGGATTTGGCAATGCTAAAGATTTTTTTGACCCCTTCATTCCCCAAGGGGGATTGAACCAGCAAAGAGGATTGAAACAATACATAAACGGAGGAAATGAAAAACCGGAACTAGATGATATTTTGGTATTTACTAATCTACCCTACGGGCACGTGGCAATTGTGACTAAAGTGACAACAGACACAATTGAAGTTATCCAACAAAATGTGAAGAACTCTCGGCAAGTATTTAAGCTTAGCGTAATTAACCATCATTTCTTGGTAGGCACGAGTTGGAAGCCTGTTGGTTGGCTCAGGAAACAATAATTGCATGGATGAGCAAAGCTAAAAGAGGTTATATCGTTTACACTTTCTGGGTGGCGTAGATATGAACAGTAAAGTTGTGGTGGGGCCAGAAGACGGTACTGCCGAAAAGCCTCGCCCGATGGTTACAGAATTGCTGGGAACAAGCGAGGCTGTGGGCATTGGAACTCTATTTATCAACGAAGATCAGGTTCTAAAACTGCACTTACACTCTGCTTTTGGGCGCAATAGAGACACTGTTACTGGGTGTACACGGGAAGGCGTCATGATCTGGCATATTGGCGATAGCACTCATCGCGTGGTACCGGTGAGTGCTATATATTTATTAGGTAGTCACAGCCCTGTAAATAAATACATTTTCTTATAGTAATGTATGCGCACAAAATCATGAATAAACAGCTGTCTAAGGTCACAATCCTAAGGATTTGAATTGTTTGGTTAATAGCACTTGACAGTAAACTGAATTCAGTTATAATAAAGGTATAGACAGTCAATCAAAAAGATTCAGTTTACTAATTAACTTATTGGTCGCGTGCTAGGTAAAGTTTCGATTCATCGAAGGTTTATGCATCGCAATTACTTAAGTCGATGCTGGATTTTGAAGAATCGATAGCCACCTAGAAGGGTGGTTTTTGTTGTTAGAAAGAAAGATTTCCCGCAAAGTTCCTCTCATTATAACAAGTATGTTCGTAGTAAGTAGCTTGGTCATTTGGTGAAAATCAATTGGTAGTCGTGGTTTGTGTATGAATTGGGTAGTTTATTTTGTAGCCTGATTTCAAGTGATTAAAAATCCGAATTTTCACGTGACCGTTTTTAGATCGTTTTTTAGTTAGACCTAAAGTAATTGAAGAAATAGTGGAGGATTTGTCCAGATTAGTTTTATTACCGTTAAACTAAGTTTTTGACTGGTTTGCTTTAAGTTAGGTCAAAGTATTGAATCCCTTACTAGGTTAGATTATAGAATGTCTTCTATCTGGTTTTGTTTCCGTAGTTGTAAGGTGTATGAGCTACAAACCTATTTTACTCCGGTTAATGACGATTTGGTTCAGCTTGATTTAGATTAATCTAGAGCCGTGTATCCATTAATTCTGAAGGAACTTTGCGGGATTAAATTTAGAGGTAAAGGCCACACAATGAGTGGCCTTTTTTTTATAGGTTATGGCATCCCAAATATGAATATAAGAATATCGAATCCTTTGTAATGTGATATGTGAAGAATAAGGATGAAATTCTTACTCCCTAACCGTTACTCATCTTTATCATGCGATCCCGCTAAGGAAAGTTTACTTATAGCAAATAAGAGCCCTTTTTGATCAAAATCGCCACTCACCGTAAAATAGTGGTCTGTATGATTCCATGCAATTATCCCTTTAATCGGTTTATGGCTTACTTCTAGGTAAGATCCCTCAACTTCCTCACCAGCAAAATCAAAGCCGACAGGAGTTAAAGGTAATTGTGGCGGCAAATTAGCGTGTGCAAATTTGCTCTGGGTAACATTTAGTTTTGGCAGCGGGTCCCCAGGGACAAAATATTGAGTCAACAATCCCCCTTCCCCACTCGTCATTTTAATCCACTGGTACTTAGCCTGGTATACCCCACAAGGTTTGCTTTCTTCCGAAAGATAGGGCTGCTCACCCATTCGCTCTTGTACTTCTTGAAGAGTTATCTCCTCTATAGCTTGAACGATATCCTTATCCTTCGTCTTATCTTGCACTTCGATATCAGGCGGTAGAAGTAAATTAAAAAGCTGATCAGGCAAACCTTGATTTAATCGTAGTTCCCGAACCACTTTGCGTTGTACCAATTCATGACCGGCATTGTACAATTCCGTCACTAACGGCATCCATGTATCTTTATCCATCCACAAATGGGTTACCATATCACCCTTGCCGTCCACCTTTTGGTTGAACTGAAGGTGCAGAGCAGGGCGACCGTTTACGTATTCGGTACCCAGCGGACGGCTATCTTTATCTGCAGCCATTAACTTGAGAGAATCGGCAAAATCAAGGCCCATTTGCTCCTTTAACCCCTCACCAATTTTAGTTTTAACCGCCTGCTTAGCATCTTTCATATAGGAAAGTACTTCAATTCCTCTGACGACAATGACCGCTTCACCCAGCACTGGATGATGTGATTCTATTCGGTACATATCCGGAGTCTGAAACCAAGTATGGGTTGTCAAGGTTTGGGGAGAACCCTGTTCAAAGTAAGTGTCGTCGACGATTTGCTCATAATCCTTGATTTTTGCGGTTACGGTCTGAATCTTTTCCATAATTTCAGCTGAAGTGAGTGTCATTTTACCTGTCAATGTATGAAGCAATGTCAGAAAGTCTTTATGGTGTCGAAGTTCCTTCTCCCATTCCGGGTGTCCAACTAAATCCAGTTCAAATCTCGCCCGCTCCGCCCCGTTCATCGTTCCATCCAAATAATTATAAAAGAGGCCTGTTAAATCATGTGCTATAGTATCTTGCGTAGTTTTATCCATTGTCTTTTTCTCCTTTCGTCCTTCCCTAAATGTCTCCAGTTCATGTTGAAGCTTCTCACGAGCACGAAACAAGCGAGATTTGACGGTACCTAAGGGTATTTGGTTTCGCCCAGCTACTTCCAGCAAACTAACTCCCATTAAATCCACGTCTATCACAACCTGTTGTTGATCAAAAGGTAATAGCTGGAGAGCCCGAGCCAATTCGCAACGCAGCACGACCATCTCATCAACCGCCAGTCCTATCTGCTGAAAGATTCCTTCATCCAAGCCTTGAGTTTCCTTTTGTTTTAGGCGAAGAATCATATAGACTTCGTTCGTAACAATGCGACGCCACCAAGCAGAAAAGGCTGTAATCTCGACGAGAGAATGAAGGTGTGTATGCATTTTAATCAAGGCATTTTGCACTGCATCCTCTGCGAGATCCCCATCACGCAACAGTGCCAGTGCCTGACGCAAAGCCGGCGGATATACTGTAGCGAGCAGGGACTCCCAAGCCAAAAGGTCACCTGCTTGAGCCTTCTTAATCAACCCAGCATTTTGTTCAATCACTCTAATCAACTCCCTAATGATAAATCAATAATATAAAGGGGATCTTAGTCTTATCTCAGTCTTATCCTCCCTCGTTCCTTCGGATTACTACTATCTTCTAGATGCATGCTAAGGCTTAAAAGTTCCGCCCTTGTGCTTTTTATTCTTGTTTCCTTGAATGAATAACAACAAGGTCGCCTGTTTGATCAGGCGACCTGCTGAATCATGTTTTATTAGCAACTACGTATACCGACCGGGTGGGGAAAGTTGAAGCCAAAGAAATTAATTGGGCTTGACGTGAAGGAAGTTGGGGTATTTAAGTAGTCGTTGGCATACTTTATAAGTTCGCTACGACGAACGATGCCGATAAATATCCCGCTATCGTCTATAACAGGGACGAAATTTTGTTGAGCGGCTCGCGAGATAAGGCTTTCCATTTGGGTATCGACTGAAACCGGAGTATTTTGTGTTTGCCTCACTATTTCACTAAGAAAGAGTTTTTCAGTCTTCATCAATGTTAACCCCGGTGTGTTTTTCATTTTCCAAAGGAGATCGTCTTCGGTCAGAGTTCCGACATATTTACCGCCATCATCGATGATAGGGATAGCAGCGTAACGGTGGTATTTCATACGTTCCAAGGCCTGGCGCATCGTTGAATTGGTTTTTAAATAAACGACATCATTCTTAGGTAAAAGAAAAAAAGCAACATTCAGTACGTATCCCTCCAAAGTAGATTAAGTTACTTCTTAATTATATCGTCCATTATTTCCATAAACAACGGGCTTAATATTTCCTTTTCTGCAAGGATAGGTCGAAAGGGAGCGATGAAACCAGTAATGATTTTATTGAGATAAACGATAAACAGATATGTTCAAGCCCCAGTTCACTCGGGTTTAACATAGTAACTTGTCTAAACGAACCTTGTCACACTAGTCCACTGTCGTTCATAAGCTACTTTAAGGAAGTGAATGGCGGTGCTATTATATTGTCCGAATTGTCAGAGTATGGACCATTTAAGCAAGTGGGTTAAATGCACGGCGGAAACATTGCGGATAAAAATAATTACAGCAGCTAATCACCCTGTTTACATTTGTCCAAAATGTTTAAATGCTTCATCGAGCGTAAGCATTCCACGCATTGACCATTAGGTTCCCTATACCAGCTACAAACAGTCCAAACCAGCAAACGAATAAATTTCTTTTCCAAATCGGCATAAAAATAAGCCTGCCTTCCGTTTTTAGCTTTTTGGGGTAGTGCCAGTTTGTCAACCACGCTCATAGCGAGCGCCTCTTTGGGACAAAATCCAAAGAGGCGCTTGCTTTTGGTCCGATTTTCCTACAGAGTTTCGGAGCCTCGGTTTTAATTCAAGGTGTCGATCCAAGCGTCGACAGTAAGCACATCTGCCTGACGAGGGAACACCTTCTCGGTAAGAAGGCGGTGAACCTCAGGATCGGCATCTAGACATGCATCCGAAAGCACCTTAAGTATATAGTCTTTATCTGCCGCTTCTCGCAATGTTGATAAAACGACGCCACTTGTAGAAATTCCACTTAAAATTAACGTATCGATTTGGCGAGATCGGAGGATAACTTCGAGGTCGCTACCAGCGAACGCGCTAACGCGAAGTTTCGTAACAACTGGCTCGTTTGGTAGGGGCTGCACGGATTCGTGAATTTGCGTTGCTGTGTCTGAGACGGTTATTCCACCTAATCCAGAAATTGCTGAGAACGTCTTGTTTCGTGAGTTGATCTCGGGATAACCTTCGCGAAATGCGACTCGTACAAAAATCACCGGAATGGTGTGTCGACGTGCTGCTGCCACGGCTTTTTGGAACGGAAGCAGGACTTTCCCATCTTCTGCAAAACGCGATACAATGCCGTTTTGCATATCCATGACCAAGAGGACGGTGTTATTGTGATGATTCTGCATGTGCTGTACAACTCCTTTGCATTATGCTAATATTAAGTGGATAGTTCTCCATTTAATATAAACAGAGAACTATCCACTTGTCAAGCGTGATGTATAATTTAACTGCAGGAAGTGATAATAGAGTGAATGGTTCGGAGACAACCCAAACTCGTCCTGAACGTCGTGATGCTACTGAGAATCGTCAGCGAATATTGAGTGTGGCTCTAAGGCTATTTGAGCAAAATGGTGTTGAACAAGTAAGTATGAATCAAATTGCTAACGAAGCACAAGTCGGTTCAGGAACGCTTTATCGACGTTATAGAAACAAAGGTGAACTATGTCTTGATTTAATTAAAGACAACATTGTGCTACTTTTTGATGATATTGAAATCTACTTAAACCAAAACCGGTTTAATCCGCCAAGTCAACGATTAAAAGGAATTCTCAGCCTATTTATCCGTTTCAGAGAAAAAAAGGCACTATTGCTTACAGGAGTTGAGGAGTACTCGTCAACCAATCCACTGAGGTCACGAATGCAGAGCCCTCTGTTTAACGAATTGCATCAGCTTTTTGTCGAACAGTTTGACGAGATGAATGTGACTGAACAGAGCAATTTCAATAGTGTCTTTAGAGCGGATATGTTGCTAATGGCTTTAAGCAGAGATTTCTATTCAATTCAAAGAGATGTTCGTGGTTATGCGCCTGAGATAATTTTGGAACAACTCTGCTCATTATTTATCTCGCTTAAATGAGATCATAGCTAGGTTACAAATGAGGCTCATTGCCTATTGAACGATGCTTACTATCGTTTCGAGACGCTGTAGACAAAAAATATTATTATTGAAGGGGGAAGTTTAATGTCATATTTGCGTAATCCTCTCAAGAATGGGCGGATTAATTTGTCTAACCGATTAGTCATGCCGCCGATGGCAACATCTAAGGCGATGCCAGATGGTAAAGTGAGTCAGGGTTTACTGGATTATTATAATGAAAAATCTGCCGGGGGATATATTTCGCTCATTATCATTGAACATAGTTATGTTAGCAAATTAGGGCAAGCAAGCGCTCAACAACTCTCTGTTGCTGATGATACGACTTTAGAAGGTTTACGGATGTTAGCGTCTGTCATCCATAAGAACGGTTCCAAAACTATGATGCAAATTAACCATGCTGGAAGTATGACTATGGAAGACATCATTAAATCTAAACCCATAGGCCCTTCCAGCGTGGTTAATCCTAGAAAGGGAATTATCCCGAGAGAACTAACACGCGAGGAGATCAAGGATACCATTGTTGATTTTCGCGACGCCGCCTTACGGGTTAAAAGCGCCGGGTTTGATGGGGTAGAGATACATTCAGCCCATGGCTACTTATTAAACCAATTTTTATCACCGCTTACAAATCACCGTTCTGACGAGTACGGGGGAAGTTTACTCAACAGGATCCGTCTTCATTTAGAAATCATCCATGAAGTAAGAACTGCGGTAGGTTCTGATTTTCCAATCTTACTACGACTAGGAGCTTCGGATTTTACTGATGGTGGTACAACTATCAACGACAGTCAAACTGCTGCAGCGTTATTTGCAGAGGCAGGTATTGATGCATTAGATATTTCTGGGGGCTTTTCGGGATATATTGTGCCCGGACTAACTGATCAAGGATATTTTGCATCAATAAGCCAGGCTATTAAAGAAGTAGTATCTATCCCGGTTATTTTAACTGGCGGAATAACAGAACCAGATGCGGCAGAACGGCTTCTGGCCGAGAAAAAAGCAGACTTAATCGGAGTAGGACGTGCAATATTGGCAGATTCACTTTGGGCTAAGAGGGCTATGGAGCTTTAGAAAACAAACACTGATAAGTGCTAAAAAGAAGGCCTTAAAGGCCTTCCAAGTTTACTGTCAATCAGTTCTGTTTTTCGTCTATGTAATTAGGTTGTGGGAATCAAACGGCTGTTGATTCAGGGGTACCAGATACGGTTTCTCCCATAGCAATTGCACATTCACGACAGACGTTCTTGCCGTGAAAAAGTTGGTTATCACCAGCATTACCACAAAATACACAAGCAGGCTCATACTTTTTGAGAATAATCTTTTCTTGATCAACGTAAATTTCCAGAGCATCTTTTTCACCAATCCCTAAAGTACGGCGAAGCTCCATCGGTAATACAATACGACCAAGTTCATCTACTTTTCTCACAATCCCAGTAGATTTCATCATTAAATTTTCATCTCTTTTCACAACAACATTCGACAGGAAACTACAAACATAATCATACCAATCGTTCCATTTATAGTCAACACTTATTTTGATTGTTATTGAGTCAATTTCATAATATTTTAGACTTTCCAGCGTAGTGTAGACACCGCTGGGTGGAGTTCTTGTAAAATTTGTGCGTTTGTGGGAAAGCCGTTGGATGCCCGCCGACTGTGGCATGAAGGTAAGGGTATAAACTTTTGTGTTCCTTAGAAAAATATCACTCCCCGGTTTCGCTCTGTGCGGTATCATTCTCGTTGGTAGGATGGGATCGCAAAATGTTCGGCGAAGAAATATTAACGGTTACCTCAACTTCAATAGCGGCTTTTTTATAGTATTCTCGCCAGTTGGATTGGATTTGCTCCCAATCGTTAGGATAACGGTTCATGATATAATCACCGATACCGAAAATGTCGGCATCAAATTCTGTTTGAGAGCGGTTCAGAAGATCTTCCACATCGGACTTGATTTTCTTTTCCAGTCCCTCACCAAGTTGGCGATAGAATTCAGGGTCCTCGTTGGGATCTTCTGCCTGGCGCCCAGGCTCATTAAGCCATTGGTCGCCCAGTTTACCGTCAATCTTGATTGTGATCTTAGCCTTGGCCTGGTCATCACTGATTTTCGCTATTAATTTAGCACTATTGCCAATTACCTCAATCCCGGCCCGGTTTACAGGGTTATCGGGATGAGGGATTACGATCAGACCTGTTTTCATTTCCCCTTTCGAGAGCAGATAGGTTTGGGATTCTTCCGGCGACAGCCACCCTACTAATTTATCGCCCCGGAATAAAGCACTTCCATCTATGGCGAGCTCTGTATTTTTCATAACCTTTGACCCGGGGGGGAGTACATTTTTCTCTTCTGGATCCCATATTCCTAAAACGCTAACTACGGGGTCAAAACCCGGACTCGCTAGTTCACTCTGGAAATCATTCACTCTTATAACTCGGCTTTTACCAAGGAAACGTTGCTCTGATGTGACCAAGGAATCAATCAACTTAGCAGGGTCCTTTTCAATTTGTGGATCTATTTTAAAGATGGAATCCGTAGGACCTCTGGTGATAAACACCCAGGCGTTTTTGCGGAGGCGGACATTTCGGAACAGAAGATCTAGATCCTGTTCGACACCTTCTCGGGCTAAACCTTCACCAATGATCACTGCATGCATGTAAGAATAAAAAAGACGTTTGGGTAAATGAGAGTTTAGCTCTCTTAGAGCATCAAATAGTGTATCGCCGACTGCTGAAGAAACTATGAGAAGCTTCTCCGGCGGAGATGCTCCTGTGGGGACGGGGCTAAGTGGCGGGGTTAGTGCTACGGTAACTTGAATTTTCCCTCCGGCAACCCTGTCCAAGCCGAGCCAGGCCAGCCAAGCGTAATTTTCAGGCTCTATCAGGTTCCAGCAGCCGGTTAAACCCAGGACAACTGGTATCAAGAGTAAGGCTAATATACGTTTAAACATAATGTTTTTTCACCTTTGCAACAATAAATAGCACCCCAGGAAGGATGAGGAACGATGTGGGGAGCATAATTTGAAAACAAATCAAGTTGACTCCAAATTGAAGGGTTTCGGCTAAACTTTTAAAGGCAAGAGTTATAATGGGGATAGCAACTAGAGCAGGAAGAAGAAACCCCTTATAAGTTTTACTATGCATAGTATGAGCAGCAGACAGAGCAAAAAGGTAAGTCATCAAACTAATCTTGATAATATTCATAAGAAGCCAGGTTGAGAGGATTAAAGGTTCGAATCTCTCAAAAACATCCATTATGTGAAGTTCCTCCGTAATTTCGATGGCCGGAAAAAAATAGATTGATGCCCTGTATGCACCAAGTGCAAACAGGAGGGTCTGAGTAACTGCGATCAGAAAGAAGCTGGTAAACAGCACTCCCTTCAAAGTAGAAGACCTCAGTTCATTCTGTTTATTGAGGACAGGGGCCAACTGGAGAATAAAAAATACTTCGCCAAAGGCAATCGCGGGCGGGAAAGTACCTTTCAGTATTGCAGTGAAATTTAACTGAAACACCGGTAGGGCTTGATAGAGTTTACCATTAGGTATTACCAGTAGGAAGGCAATTACAGCCACCAGTAGATTAATGGGTAAGATCAGATCGTTGGCTCGGGCAATCGGTTCAACACCCTGCCAGGCACTGTAAACTGCTAAGAGAGTAAGACCTGTGACGAACGGCCATAAAGGAGTCTCTGGTAGAGTGTAAATTTGGATAACCTGAGAAATAAGATTTGAGCATATGGCGGCATTATATAGAAAGGCCAGCGTATAGAAAAAACCAATCAGTTTACCTAGCCAAGATCCCAGCAATACTTGAGCATACTGGGCTACTGTTTGCCCTGGAAATTCTTGGGCTAGACTTAAGTTTAGCATGACCCCAGCTAGGTTTAGAATCGTTGCCAACACGAGAGCTAACCAGGCACTTTGCTTGGCGTAAAATATAACCATCGTGGGTAAGATGATAGGACAAGTTGCAAGGCAAGCTGTAATGGTCAGCCAGGTAAATTGACGGGAAGAAATTCGTTCCACAATCATTGGTTCTAAGGCTCCTTTTCTGGCCCAGGCTGTTGGTTTCGGCCCTGGTTTGTTTTGTCTTCTGGCCTGTAATACGTTGGTCGGGAGGTAAGCAGCCACTTAGGGAGTCGAACAAACATGTCTCCCATATCTTTCAAAAACAGGGGGGCTATGGGCGCAAAATAGGGTACACCAAAAGAACGCAGACTGACCAGATGCATGAGATAGAACATCGCTCCCAGGAACAAGCCGAAAAAGCCCAAGCTGGCACTTAACAAAATCAGCGGAAACCGTAAGAGACGGATAGTAATGGCAGCATTGTAATTGGGAACCACAAACGAAGCAAGTGTTGTAAAAGCAACAAGTACAACAATTACCGGTTCAATCAAGCCTGCCGTGACTCCCGCTTCTCCGATGACAAGAGCGCCCACAATGCTCATGGTTTGACCGAAAATCCCTGGCATGCGCAGACCTGCTTCCCGTAGAACTTCCATTGTAAATTCCATAAAGAGCAATTCGATGACTGTAGGGAACGGACTTCTGATCCGAGCACCCGCAACAAGTATCGCTAAGGACTGTGGTACCATCTCGAGGTGAATCGTCATCAAAGCTATATAGGCTCCGGGGAGCAGAAGCGTTATAAGGTGGGAGATCATACGGATCAAACGGATGAAGCTGGCAAAGTAGGGATTTTCGATATAGTCATCGGGAGATTTAAGGAAATCCCAAAATACTGTCGGAACAATGATAACACTCGGGTTACCGTCTAAGATAATCCCGATTCTCCCGTCCAAGAGAGCAGATGTCAAATTATCCGGGCGCTCGGTAGATTGGTAGGTAGGAAAGGGTGACCAACTGGAATCAGCAATTAGTTCGCTAAGGGAACCCAAGGATAGGCTATCGGCGTTAATGCGATTTAGTCTACGTTTAACTTCCTCGACGATTTGACGGTTAGCTATTCCCTCTATGTATACAATGCCTAATTCATCAGAAGTCCTGGTTCCTAATGTAATTTCATCAATCCTTAAATCAGGATTTTTGATCCTTTGCCTGAGCACCCCGATGTTGGTCCAAATGGATTCAATAAAACCATCGCGTGGCCCTCGGACAACTTTCTCATTAGGAGGTTCGGTAACTACTCGTTGTTCGTATTTTTTTAAGGGAATAGCTAGGGCTGTTTTAACCCCAGCAACAAGGAGGACAACTTCTCCGTTAACTAGAATTTGAGGTATATTTTGTAAGGAGACTATTTCCTGAGTACCAGCGTAGGGTAAAACCTTAGCCAAGTTTTGCATATCAGAGGGAGAAGTCTCGAGTTGCTGTACAGGGAGCAACACAGATTTATTTAGCTGTTCAAGGTCTACAAAAGACTTAAGATAGAGAACAGCACAAGCGGTTTGGTCAGCAAAACCTGAAAACCTGTGTACTTGGAGGTCAGCGCTATTACCAAGCGCTGATTGGACTACTGTTATAGTTTGTTCAGGATCATCAGGTAGTGAAAGTATCTGAACGTTTGGAGAATCGATTTCAGGCTTACGATTTTTCGGACGGTGGGTTGTGATAAGTTTTCGAAACGTGACATCACCCACTTATGAAGGATTTTATCTATTATGTGTAGAAATGATAACTCCTACTCACTTCCTCGAAACACCACAATTAAGTTCGTTATTAAGTTGTGGGTAGCATCTAATATTTTGCCATAGTTATTACAAAATGAGTACGTGCACAGAAAAAAATTGTCCTTACATATACATATATAGTAAAATATGTAAATTAAGGAGTACTGTATGATGTACTATACAGTTCAATCAGGAGATTCTCTGCACAGTATTGCCGTGGCTTATAATACAACGGTTAGTAATTTGATGTCCTTAAATTCTCAAATCAGTAATCCTAATCAAATTTATCCTGGCGAAAGGATTAAGGTTAGTAGCAGTAGTCACTGGGCCAAAAAAACCAAATCCTGGAAAAAGAAATCCTCGAGTTCTACGTCTTCATCTCATAAGCACCATCGGTAGTAAGAAGAATAGAAATGGTTAGGTGCCAATAGGACGATTGCACCTTCTGTCCACTTCAATTTCTTCATTCCACGAAGGGAACTCTGGGAATACGTGAACGTATGAAATAGGCTCCGCAGTAAAATCTGTTGAGCCTATTTTTAGGATCTTCATCTTTAGCACCCAACTCGTTAAGCCCACACAGAGCTATCATCACTATACCCTGCAATTAACCGGCGTTGTGTAAGAACAACCCCACAGTTTCTCAGTTCTTGATGTAGTAATGATCTTTTAAAAACGACCTAGTTTAAATGTTAATTATAAGTTTTTTTTGCGCAAAATTTCTTAATTTAAGAGGACATAACAGAAAAATGTTGAATATTTATAGGGTAACTGCATTTTAGGATTAGAACACTAATCAAAATGAATAATGACATCAGGCTTTCGAGAAATTAGAGAAACAGAGGTCTTCAAAAATGGTTCCCTGAATATATAGATGGGCTTAAATGGTATTGATGAATTGCCTTGCTTGGAATCACTGGGGGGTGAAGATTTGTCGTATAAGAAACAACTATTAATTGGGCTTGTGATGGAGCTTGTTGTGTCGGAAGGAGAGTATGAAGGAAGATATAAGACTCGTATAGAAGATGTGAGAGACGGAATTCTCTTTTTAGGTGCTCCATTTGAACGTGGCGAGGTAATCTCATTGCGTGAAGGGACGAGGATACAACTAACATATTGGGACGAAACGGCAGCCTACTCGTTTGAGGGGAAAGTTCTACGACGGATTGCAACCCCAGTTCCGATGTTCGTTGTAGAGCTGCCAAATTCCGTGACCAAAGTCCAACGCCGTAGTTTTGTTCGAGTTCCTGCCCTATACCCTGTAACGTTCCAATCGGTGACCAAGGAAGGTCTTAGTGATTTTCATAAGGCAACGATGCTTGACATAAGTGGTGGCGGAATGCGTTTTTATACCGAGGAACAGGTGGAGAGTAAGGCATTACTTTATACACACATAACCCTCCCAAACGGAGACCTGCATACCCCAGTTCGTGTTTGCCGGGTTACTAAAGTAGAAGATAGCAAACGATCTATAGTGGCGGTCGAATTTCACGACCTTCAGGAACGTGAACGAGATCGAATCATTTTGTGCATATTTGAGATAGAAAGAGCCATACGAAAAAAGTATTAGCGAGAGGTGGGAATAGGTTGGAAATTTTTGTAGCAAGACAACCGATTTTTGATCGAAAAGAAAACGTCTATGCTTATGAGTTACTCTTTCGTAAAGGGACGCAAAATTATTTTGAAGGTATGGATGGAGATCGGGCTACTTCAGACGTGATCGCAAATAGTTTTCTGACCATTGGTATGGAGACATTGACAGGAGGTAGGCTAGCCTTCATTAATTTTACAACAACATTATTGAAAAATAAAACAGCTTTGATGTTACCTAAAAATATTGTAGCTATAGAAATTCTGGAAAATGTAGAGCCCGATCAAGAAATGATTTCAGCTTGTAGGGAATTGAAAGAATCGGGATATCTACTAGTCTTAGATGATTTTGTCTTTGAAGAAAAGTTCTTACCACTCATTGAATTAGCGGATATTATCAAAATTGATTTCCTTTTAACAAAGGGAGAAGAGCGTGTCAATATTGTCAAACGACTTGGCACACGTAAGATTAAGTTCCTAGCGGAAAAAGTGGAAACCAGAGAGGATTTCAATCAGGCAATTCAAGCAGGATATAGTCTCTTTCAAGGTTACTATTTTTGCAAACCGTTTATAGTAGCAGGGAGGAATATTCCACCCTTTAAGTTGAATACTTTACATTTGCTTCAAGAAATTAATAATCCTGAAGTTGATTTTGAGACAATTGAAGGCATCATTAAAGGTGATGTTTCACTGTCCTATAATTTGCTGAAGTTCATCAACTCGTCGTTCTTTGGGCTAAAGATAGAAATTAATTCCATTAAACATGCTTCGGTACTCTTGGGACTTGCTGAAATGCGCAAGTGGGCTTCAATTGTCGCTTTGCAAACATTAGGCCAGGACAAACCGGATGAACTTATTGTGAATTCTCTTGTAAGAGCAACCTTTGGTGAAGCGTTGGCACTTAAAACACCGCTAAGACAGGAAGCAGCCAATGTTTTTTTAATGGGGATGTTCTCCCTGATGGATGCTTTTTTAGATTGTCCGTTAACTGATGTGCTGGAGGAATTGCCACTAACGTCAGAAATTAAGCAGGCTTTATTGGGGAAGACAAGCCAATTTAATCCGATTTATAATCTGGTCAAAGCTTATGAAAAGGCTGATTGGGAAACCTTCAGCAGTTTTGCACAGAGAGCGGGTCTAGATGAATCGGGAATTTCCCTTCTTTATTTTCAGGCTTTGAGCAAGGCGAATCAATTATCCTATAAGAGTAGAACGGACAAAATGGCGTGAACCATCAAAAATAATTGATTTTTATCCCGACTGATCTATGTCTTGGCAGGGACTCTAAAAACAGGAGAGCATTAAGCTCTCCTTGCGTCAATCTTATACTAATACCATCCTCCATAGGGATAAGGTGCATAGGGATACGAAGATGGGTAATAGCGAGGTCTCCCTATAGAAGCTCCCAAACCGAAACCCAGAGCAAGGGGAAGAAATCCAAAACCAAACATGAGATCAACTCCTTCTAGCGGTCGTATATCAATGATGATTCTATTTTTAGAAGATTACGCCTAAAGCAATAAGAATCAAAATTGCAACTGCAATAATTCCTACACCAACTCCTGCACCGACGCCGCCATAGCCATACCCAGTACCACCTATTCCGT
>OMOF01000070.1 GCA_900290375.1 Candidatus Desulfosporosinus infrequens | reverse complement strand
CCAGGAAGTGAATCAGCGCGGAGGATCGGATAATATGACTATATTGACAGTGAAAGTAATGGAGGATGGCCAAAATTGATAATACCGGAAATTGGCGATACGTTTGAAAACCGTTATAAGCTCCTTAAACAGTTGGGACAAGGTGGATTTGCCAGCGCCTTTTTAGCGGAAGACGTCTTAACGAGCGAAAAAATCGTCTTAAAATTCCCTGATATTACTCAATTAGGTGATCCAGCTGTCTATGAACGTTTTAGACGGGAATTAGCTATTGGTAAGTTACTAAATCATCCTGATTTGCCGGTTGCTTTAACATGTTCTGAAGGTAGTCCTCCCTATTTGGTCTTAAAATTTATCGAAGGGGAAAATCTGGCCAGCGTGTTACATGAAAAAGGCAGTTTTCCAGTTGACCAGGCGGTTAATCTAGTCGCCAATTTATTGGATGCTATCCACCATTGTCATGAACAAGGTGTTTATCATCGGGATATAAAACCGGAAAACCTGTTATTAGCACCGGATGGGCATCTGAAAATACTGGACTTTGGTATTGCTCTGATGGAGGGAGGCCCTAGGGTAACTTGGCGGGGTTTTTCTGGTTTAATGGGAACCCCAGAATACATGGCACCTGAACAAATTAGGGGTGAACGTGGGGGAGCTCGAAGCGATATTTATTCAATCGGATGTCTTCTTTATCACCTTTTAGTTGGTAATCCACCCTTCACTGGCGACGATCCACTATCGATCATGAATCAGCACTTAACGACTGATCCTCGTCCTCTAACCGATATTCTTCCTAAAATCGATCGACGCATTTGGGCTGTCATTAAAAGGGCCCTACGCCGACGGAAGGAAGAACGTTATGCTACCACCTTAGAAATGGTCAACGACTTGCGAAACCCAGAGAATGTTGATCTTGAATGGCTTAACAAGAGTGATCCACCGTTAGTTGCTGTTATGACAAATGAACGTTCGCCTTGGCTTTTTGTTGGTATTGCAATTACAGTCGGGATTGTATTAGCTTTGTTTTTTGTATATTTCAAATAAACGTATTCTGTCGTCGTGAACATAATCTTTATTACAGAGAATTGAATTTTAAAATGCACAGAACATTTCCTATTGGTAGCTATAACTATTTATGGAAATTATAAAGGATAACCTTTTGAAATGTGATAGAAAACCCTGAAAATATTGGACTTTGGGATTGCTCTTATAGATTTGAGGCACCTGAACAATGTTAATTTTGAAGGACTTAATATGCTTGATCCGCCACTTGTTGGTTTGTTGGTTTATCAATATTTTCGAAAAAATAAAAGTACTCTTCTTTGTGAACCTGATCGTCAAAGAGAGTACTTTTATTTTTTGTCAATTTTAAGAGGAGTTAATTTGGGAAAAAAGTTATCCGATTGAAAATTAAATAACGCTTTCTCCAGTTTCTCCAGTACGAATGCGCATTGCACTGCTTACCGGATAGGTGAAGATTTTGCCATCGCCAATTTTATTAGTACGAGCGTTATCAGCTATTAATTTAACCACTTCATCTACAATGTCATCACCAACGATGACCTCAATTTTGATTTTTGGCAAGAGATTGATATCATACTGTTCATCATTATCAACTTCGGTATACCCTTTTTGAAGGCCACAACCGATTACCTCTAAAGCGGTCATACCATGTATTCCGAATTTGCCCAATGCACTCTTGACAACGTTCAATTTATTAGGTTGTAGATAAGCTTCAATTTTAGTCAAGTAGAACAGCCTCCTAAGTTTTAATAGATAATGTCTAACTCCTAAAATAAATACAAGCTAAAAAGATATTGATAGGTAGAAAAAAGTAAGAAGACTGTTTTATTATACCATATTGTACATGTGAATTGAACTCAAATCAGTGGAAGGTGGAAATTTCAAAATTTTAGTGCAGTGAAACAGCTGCAACATTAACCTCCATTTATTCCCTCCAAAAGAAAATTTATCTTATATTGTATATGCCAGTCATATACAATAATTAATTTTACGTCCGCTAATTGAAGTTAATAGCACCAAGGAAGATGCCAACATCACATAGCAATTTGTGTTATTCTAATATAGAAACTATAAAATTCTCGATAGGGAGGTAAGAGTTTGAAGGCCATTGCGTTGGGTATATTAGCATCGTTTTTTTTTGCCGTGACGTTTGTCTTAAATCGGGCTATGGATTTATCAGGCGGGAGCTGGATATGGAGTGCAGTGCTAAGATTTGTCTTTATGGCACCGTTTCTGCTTATAATTGTTATGGTGAGAGGGAATCTTAAGCCTCTTTTATCGGATATACGCAAAAGACCCATGATTTGGCTGGGCTGGAGTACCGTTGGATTCGGGCTTTTCTATGCACCTCTTTGTTTTGCAGCAGCCTATGGACCAGCTTGGTTAGTCGCCAGTATGTGGCAGATTACCATTGTGGCTGGTTCGTTGCTTGCTCCGTTTTTTTATACAGTTATTCATACGGAATTAGGGCAGCAAAAAATCCGTTCCTCCATACCTACCAGAGGCTTGGTCCTTTCGCTAATCATTCTAATAGGTATAGTGCTAATTCAGCTGCAACAAGTCCAGTCCCTTACTACCAAAGAAGTTTTATACGGAGTTTTACCCGTTCTACTCGCCGCATTTTCTTACCCTTTAGGTAATCGCAAAATGATGGCCGCCTGTGGGCAACGGTTCGACACGTATCAAAGAGTCCTTGGAATGACCCTAGCAAGCCTTCCTTTTTGGATTATATTATCGGCTCTTGGTATAGCAGAAGTCGGATTTCCAAGCAGCAATCAGACAATACAAACCCTAATCGTGGCCCTTTCCTCGGGTGTCATCGCAACGATACTCTTTTTCTCGGCAACCGATATGACGAAAGGCGATGTCCATAAACTTGCCGCAGTCGAAGCGACTCAATCGGGGGAAGTTATTTTTGCTCTTATTGGAGAATTGGTTATTCTCCATGGGGCATATCCAACACTTTGGTCCTTTGCTGGAATGGGTCTTGTTATACTAGGTATGATATTACACAGTGTCTTTGGACAAGGGAAACTATTAAGAAATGGGATTAACACAAAAAGGGCCTGACAATTCAAACTATAATCTATTCACTTGCTAACAGAGGATGACTAGCAGCATGACTAGCTTGAATGATTAATCTTACTCCACCTAGTTCGGCGAGAGTGTAGGTGAAGGGTCTACCTTGCGGAGAGGCAATAAACATAAAATTTGCCGGTATATCCCACTGCTCTGATAATTCTCTTACTAGAGGTGGACCGAATGATCCGATGAGTGCAATGAATTCTATAGATACTCCATCATAGATTCTGTTAAGAATTTCGATATCTTCTTTTAGCTTTAAGGGGACGGTTGCATCGGCCGCTATAACTGTAACAATTTTAATCCGATCAGTGTGCTCATTATTAATTACATAAACAAGTGCTAAATTTAAGAGAGATATATCTTCGCCACGAGTGAAGAATACTATTTGCTGAGAATTAATATCGTCTATTTTCGNNGGTGTAGATTAGCCTGCTACTAACAGATTTTACAAAAAATAAACAAACACGAAGTAACGTTGTACGATTTAACATTATTACTACTATCGTTACAGTGGGTATAAAATAACTAAAGAAAATTGTCACATAAGCTGGATTCATGTAGATGTTACCAACCAGTGCGATAAGAACGGATATAATAGCAAATATTACACCTGCCCATGTTGCTCTTATTGTACGATGTAGACCGCTTCTTTTGGTTTTAAGTAATAAATTACCTACTCCGAATAATACCATGACTGATAAAAAGGCAACTGTATAGACACCTGCTAGCTCTACTAAACTGCCGCGAGTTACGGATAGAACTGAAATACATAGTATAAAGAAGGCTATTACAATGCGATATTGAGTGCCGTATTTATTTTCTTTGAGTAGGATCTGAGGAAGGCATCTATCTAATACCATTCGATGTACTAAGCCTGTTACACCTACGAAAGAAGTTAGGACTGCTCCACTTAGTACTAGAGTTGCGTCGACTGAGATTAGTGCAGCTAGCCAGTCTCCGCCTGCTAGCTGTCCCATAAATGATAATAATGATTCCTGATGGGTATTTATTACGCTTATCGGAAGTATCGATAATGCTAAGAAGGCTATTAAAGGATTAATGACGGTTACTGCTACCCACATGTTACGTAGTGTTTTAGGAAATACTCCTTGATTTTGCTCTTCTACGTAGTTTGCTGAACTTTCGAACCCCGATATGCCTAGCATTGCTGCTGAGAATCCAAAAAATAAAGCCATCGGTAGGCTGCCATGAATTGGTAGATGAAGGTTTTGGATGAATACGCCAGAACCATTTGCCAATAGCCCGTATATTGCGGCTAGTATTAAAATTGTTACTGAGGTTAGATGCAGAGCAAATATTCCGAGGGCAACTTTAGCAGATTCACCTATACCGAAAATTGATAGGAACATAAAAATTGTTAAAAGAATTACTGTTGCTACTAGAATTGGTAAGCCTTTATAGAGGATTGATAAATAGTTCATGGCTTCATTCGCTGATAACACAGCTGTTGCCATGTAGGATAATAAAGTGAAAGTTGCTGCTAATGATGCTACTGATTTGCTGGTCGTATTAAGAAGCGCATTATATGCTCCACCATTGAGTGGTAACGCGCCTACTACTTCTCCATAGATGCTTCGGAAAAAATATAAGACTAGTGATACCATTAAAAGAGATACCCACGCCCATTGTCCAGCATACATGATTGAAAGGGCAGATACATATAGGCAAGACGATGTAATATCGTTTCCGCAAATAGCTGTTGCGGACCACTCATTTAGTTTATTTGATTCTTTGCTCATGCTAAATTCCCTTCTAGTGACTTGCTATGCTTACATTATATATCGGTTGTATAAGGTTTTGGAATAGGCCAAGAAACAATGTCGAGAAACAAAAAAACGAATTCTTTCAGCTCTATTTCTCCCGTTTATGCAACACAAGGGCAGATAACAAACTCTCGAAATGGCTATTTGGCCCATCTGGCACATTATACAGACAAGTTGAACCAGTTTATAAAAGTGGTATAATCAATCCAGTGGATTCATAATCGGATTATTTTAAAACCGACGGAGGAATAAATTATGGCGCATAAATTTAATCCAGCGAACAAAAATAAACTCGACGATCAATGGAGAAGACAGAACTTACCCCCGATCCTTACTTTAGAAAAGCTGGGTCTGATTCCTGGAGATACGATGGCTGACCTGGGATGTGGGATAGGATACTTTACAATTCCAGCGGCAGAAATTGTGAAGGCAACCAATAATGTATTTGCTTTAGATACTTCAGAAGAAATGTTGGCTGAGGTAGAAAAAAGGGCCATCTTGGCCGATGTATCAAATATTATCGTAGTGAAGACTGGAGAATACAACCTAATGCTTCCCGATGAATCCGTCAGTTTTGCACTTATGGTCAACGTGCTTCATGAAATTGAGGATAAGGAACAGTTTCTTCAGGAAGCACGTCGTCTATTAAAATTTGCCGGGAAAATAGCCGTGGTGGATTGGGAAAAGAAGCCAACAGAAGTGGGGCCACCGCTTGATCATCGCATAAGTTTTGACGAAGTAAAGGATATGTTAGAAATTACCGGTTATAAACTGATTAAGGATATGCCACTAGCGGGTGTTTTTTATGGCATGGTGGCAGTTAAGAAATAAGGTGAACAAGTGAGGGGATAGCGTGAAAATATTTCTCGATATGTTTATTACTTTTTTTAAGATAGGCTGTTTGGCCTTTGGCGGAGGTTATGCTGTCATAGCTATCTTGCAAAAGGAAGTAGTTGAATTAAAACAATGGGTAAGTAATGATGAATTGACCGATATCATGGCTATTTCACAAACCCTGCCAGGGATTATTTTTGTCAATTCGGCGACAATGATCGGTTATCGAAAAAAAGGGATACTAGGCGCGATCACAGCTACCGTCTCCTCCATCCTACCAACCTTTTTTCTGATCTTACTCCTGACCTTTGTAATATGGGGATTTACGGATAATATCTTTGTCCACAAGGCGTTTACAGGAATTTTGCTGGGAGTCACTGCTTTGATCCTTAATTCTGTTCAGAAAACCTGGAAAACAGCGGTCAAACATTACTCGGATATAGTCTTAGCCCTCTTGGCCACTGCCCTTCTACTCTTTACCAACGTTAACGTCGTTTTTGTTCTTCTGCTTCTAGCAGGACTTGGCTTCGGTAAGAATCTGTACTTTATGAGAGCGGAGGGCAAGGAACATGAATCTCATTGAATTATTTCTTGTCTTTCTAAAAATTGGAGCGGTCAGTTTTGGAGGCGGCTATGCGATGATTCCATTTTTTGAGACAGAGATGGTATCCCATAACTGGGTATCATTAGCTGACTATGTCAAAGTTATCGCTATAGCTCAAGTTGTTCCCGGGCCTTTTGCTGTAGACTCATCATCTTATATTGGTTTCAAAGTAGCCGGTATACTGGGTGCGTTGATTGCAACTCTAGCCCTCTGTCTGCCCTCATTTATTGCTTCGGTGATCATTACCAAATTTTATACTCAGTTTAAAAATAACAAGTATATAAATGCCCTGTTAATGGGAGTTAGACCGGCTGTGCTAGGTCTGCTCATCAGTGCTGCCTACATTATTGGCATTAAGCCTTTGTATCAGGTAAGTAATACCTTCCTATCTTTAATGATGTTAAAAGCCTTTATTGTGATAAGTATTGGATATTACGTTCTAAACCAGAGAAAGCTTAAAATAGGTACATTCTCGTTTATAGCCGCTGCAGCGGTGGTCGGTATGATATTATTTTAAGCTTTCCAGAGGTCGTACTAAATTCAAAAAGAATAGGTTTATTAAAGAACTGAGAAATACCTATAAGCACAAAAAAAGTGGCAACTTTTTAGCCATCATATCTAAAAAGTCGCCGTGTCACAACGTGTTCAACGAGGTTCTCGTTAGGATCTTCTGTACTGCGCTTTCCCAATGTCATAGAGATTGTTTCCATTGTGATCAATAATCACTATGACCGGGAAATCCTTGACGACTAGGCGGCGTATTGCTTCTGGTCCCAGTTCAGGATAAGCAATTACTTCGGACGAAACAATGCGTTTGGCGATGAGAGCACCTGCTCCACCAATCGCTCCGAAATAGACAGCACCATGTTTCTTCATCGCTTCAATCACCTCTGTGGAACGGAGCCCTTTGCCAATCATTCCTGTTAATCCTTTGGCGATCAACTTCGGCGAATAGGCATCCATGCGTCCGCTTGTCGTCGGTCCAGCTGAACCAATCACTTGGCCTTCCTTTGCTGGAGTGGGCCCTACGAAATAAATAATCTGATCGTTCATCGAGAAAGGAAGCTCAACACCTTGCTCCATCGCCTCAACCATTTTTTTATGGGCGGCATCGCGCCCAGTATAAATTACACCACTTATTAAGACATTGTCCCCGGCTTTTAGACCCTTGAGCTTTTCCTGAGTTAGGGGAGTTTCAATACATATGGCTTCGCTCATTTACTGTCCCTCCCTTGCAGGGTGATTTCCTTATGGCGAGTAGCGTGGCAGCCAATGTTTATCGCAACTGGCATTCCGGCAATATGCGTAGGATATACTTCTAAGTTGACAGCAAGTGCAGTCGTCACACCGCCAAATCCTTGGGGACCAATGCCAAGTCGATTAACGCGGTCTAATAACTCTTCCTCAATTTTCGCCAGACGCTCTTCCGGGTTATGTTTGCCCACTTCGCGAAGTAAGCTCTTTTTGGCCAGGAACGTTGCTTTTTCCATTGTTCCGCCCACGCCCACTCCGACAATAATCGGGGGACAAGGGTTTCCACCCGCTCGATCGACCGTGTCCACGATAAATTGCATGGCACCCTCTAAGCCCTCAGAAGGTTTACACATTTTTAAGCCTCCCATGTTTTCGCTGCCGAATCCTTTTGGAGCAACTATTAGGTGTAGTGAATCACCGGAGACAATATCATAGTGGATCACTGCCGGAGTGTTATCTCCCGTGTTGACCCGTTCAAAGGGATCTTTTACCACTGATTTGCGTAGGTATCCTTGGTCATACCCTTGACGTACCCCTTCGTTAATAGCTTCGGTGAGGTCCCCACCGACAATGTGCAAGTCCTGGCCTATTTCCACAAAAAGCACCGCCATCCCAGTGTCCTGACACATTGGGACACTTTCTTTGTGTGCTATTTCGGCGTTCTCAATAAGCCGTTCTAACACCTCCTGGCCCAACGGTGAACGCTCATTCTTTAACGCCTGCTTAAACCCGGCCATTATGTCGGAACCTAGATCATAATTTGCCTCTATACAAAGCTTTTTAACTGCTGAAACGATTTCTTCCACGAGTATTTCCTTCATCTTTCTTTACCCCCAATATAGCTAATGTTAAAAATCGATAACCCCCACGAATTTACATACTTTGAATATTCTTAATCCCGTAATCTTCGCCTCTTACTTATGATGATATACACAGGTCATTTTGTGTTTTCACCTCCCTAATATTATTCTAAGGCGTTTTTCTAAATTCTAAGTCATCGATGGTAACGTCCAAAGAAACTATGTTGAAATCGGTGCATTTTTCGATGCCTTCTTTTAAATTCCGTTGTATAGTCTGAACGTACTGAGAAATCTTAACGCCAAATATCAGGTCTAAGTGTATTGATAATATGGCATTACCAGCCTCGCATTTAATTTTTATATTGTTGATTTTTGCAATATCTGTATAATATCGAAGCATTCCTCGAACTAGATCTTCGATAGCTCGATTCGCTATTATAATTCTACCAAGGTAAGAAAAATGTGGTCTAATAATAGTTTGTTCTAATAGTCTTGGATTTAATGATTTCTTGCGTTTCAGAAGAGTCTGAATTGCTTCGATAATAATATTCGGAAAAGTTCTAGTTACTTCGATTGTTGGAGCTGGAATAATATGTTTGCCTAATTGCTTTCTAAAGTAATTGGCCGTCCTTATTTGTTTACTATCTACAATATCTATAATGTTTATAAATTTGTAGATTGAAACTAAATTCAAACGTTTAACTATCTTTTCCACCATCTTATTTGAAGTTCCTAAAATTAAGATAGCTCTGGGGTTTAAGTCGTTTAAAATTTTAATCGCTTCTTTTTGGTGATTATCGTCTGTGAATAGCGCAGCTTTAATTGCCCCGACCTTCGTCAGTTGTAATTTCGAGGATATACCTCCTGCAATACGGCCACTTATTGTTATTAGCAAACCGTCATCGATGATGATGTCTGTATTAAGGTCGCTTGCAAGTTCAATGGCGTGATAACTTTTACCGGAACCACTCGGCCCAACAAAGGCGAAAACTTCTTGCATCAATTCCCCTCCCCTAAGGTTGAGCGAGTGAGGCCTAGGAACTATTCTAGGTGTCTTTTTTGGTGAAGTTTGGAATGCGTTTTTCTCTAAAAGCTAAACAACCTTCATGAAAATCGTCTGGATCAACGAAGTTCCAGGGGAGATCTTGTTTCCATTCACATAATTCCACAGATTTCTTTACAGCTTTTAAGGAAGCTAATGATTGCTTGGAAATAGTTTGAGCTAATTTAAGGTAGAAATCCTTAGGTTCCATAGTTTTTTCAATCACGAAATTCAATAAACCTAGATGTTGGGCCTCGAGATAATTATATATTTTGCCAGTGTAAACCAATTCTTTGGTACGACTAGGACCAATAAATTTGACTATTCTTCTCACAAAAGAGGGTGCTAACCTTATGCCGAGACATCCAACGGGGATACCCATTTTGGTATTTTCAGTACCGATTCTGATATCGCAAGCAAGTGATAAAATAAACCCAGCTCCCATAGCAGGACCGTCGATTACTCCTATTACAGGCAAGGAAAGGCTTTCAAAGGTTTGGATTGCTTCTTCCATTTTGGCGAAGGCACTGTTCGCCTCATCTGATGTCATATTGCAAAAATCATTAATATCAGAGCCCGCAGTAAATTGACCTGGTCTCCCCCTCAGAATAACTACTCTATTTTTCGGATTGGCCTCGGCTATTTTCCCCAAGCGAGCTAATTCACTCCACATATTGGCGGTTAAGGCATTACGCTTGGTCGATCGTTCTATGGTTATAATCGCGATTTTTGCAGTTTCCTGAAGGGTTATTTTGCCGATGCTTTCTCTTCTTATCAGGACACGCATTTTTTTCATCCTCCTTTAAAGTTTAAGCCCAGGCAGACTATCTGACTAGATATTAACGCAAATAATTACTTAGCAACCTAAAAGCAATGGTATAAGGGTCTTGTAGCCGTTGTTCGATACTAGTTACCAACGAATCAAATTCGCCGGACACCATTATCGTTGCTAACACATGGCGACTGATCTGCTCCTTCAGAAGGGCCAGAAGTTCATTTCGGGCCCGCTGTGTACGTCGGATAGCCAATTCATTTGAGGAGTGAAGGTAGCCTATATGCTCTTCTATCTTACTCATGAGTTCAGCGATCCCAATGCCTTCACTAGCTATTGTTCGTTTAACTGGTGGATGCCAGTCAACTGCACTCTGATTTAAGTCCAACATCATTTTAAGCTCGTTATTCAACCGTTCAACACCGTCGCGATCGGCTTTGTTTATCACAAAAATATCGCCGATTTCAAGGATTCCAGCCTTGATTGCTTGGATATCATCGCCTAAACCGGGAACCAAAACCACCACGGTCGTATCTGCCACTTTAATGATATCTACTTCTGACTGACCTACGCCAACGGTCTCAATAAAGATAATGTCCTTACCTGCTGCATCCATAATCTTCACAACTTCAGAAGTCTTGAGCGACAGGCCGCCCAGGCTGCCCCGAGTCCCCATGCTGCGAATAAACACCTCTGGATCCATGGTCAATTCATTCATCCGGATGCGATCACCGAGAAAGGCACCTCCAGAAAATGGGCTGGTAGGATCGACAGCGACGATGCCAACGGTTTTCCCCTGACGACGGCATTGCTTGGCCAATTTGTCGGTCAGAGTGCTTTTTCCCGCTCCCGGTGGTCCGGTAATGCCGATTACATGGGCTCGACCAGTATGTGGATATAGTTCCTGCATAATAGTAAAGGCTCCATCATATTCGTTTTCTATGGCTGTAATAGCCCGGGACAAAGCAAGCTTTGAGCCCTGCAAAAGTTCCTGAACGATATCCACTAGATTTACACCACCTCATCGATTATCTACACATGTTCTAATGACGTATAACGGTCGGGGAATACTACCGCGGCTCTGTCTGTGCTGCACAATATTATTTCGCGTTTGCTGTAATAAAATCGACAATGCTTGCGGTAGGGGTGCCGGGCCCAAATATTTCGGCCACGCCAGCTGCCTTGAGGCCTGGGATATCGTCGTCAGGAATAACTCCGCCGCCAATCAGAAGCACCTCGTCGCTCATATTTTTTTCTTTCATCAGAGCCAATACCTTAGGGAATATCGTATTATGGGAACCGGATAAGATGCTCAAGCCGATTACATTGACATCTTCTTGCAGTGCTGTTTCGGTGATGAGCTCCGGTGTCTGCCTCAACCCGGTATAGATTACCTCAAAGCCAGCGTCGCGAAGAGCGCGGGCTATGACTTTAGCTCCACGGTCATGACCATCAAGACCAGGCTTGGCTACTAACACTCTAATACGTTTCTCCATCGTTAAAACCATTCCTTTCGTTGCACTCACCTTTTCCTCTTCGCTTACAAGCTAATGTGTGCTTCATATTCACCGAATACTTTGCGCAGTACGCCACAGATTTCACCGATCGTTCCATAGGCGTTGACAGCGTCAAGAATAAAAGGCATTAAATTTTTGTGCTCATCTCTGGCGGCTTCTTCCAGCGCTGTCAGTTTGGCTGTGAGCGTGGCATTGTCCCGCGTAGCTCGAAGCTGTACTAGTTTTGCTTTCTGCATTTCGCCAACCGATTCATCTACTCGTAGCAAACCTTCCGACGGTTTCTCTTCAATCTGGAATTGATTAACACCAACGATAATCCGTTGTTTGCTCTCCACTTCCATTTGCCACTTGTAAGCACTCTCTTGGATTTCTCTCTGAATATAGCCTTTTTCGATAGCGGCAACTGCGCCACCCAGGTCATCAATTTTTTCAATATAATCCCAGCATTCTTGTTCTATCTGATTGGTCAAGGCTTCAATGTAGTAGGAACCAGCCAGTGGATCGACGACATCGGCCAGACCACTTTCGTAAGCGACGATTTGCTGAGTTCTCAGGGCTACACGCACTGCATCTTCTGTCGGCAAGGCCAAGGCTTCATCTTTGGAGTTGGTATGCAACGACTGCGTTCCGCCGAGAACAGCGGCCGCTGTCTGCAGGGCAACACGCACGATATTGTTTTCGGGCTGTTGGGCAGTAAGCGTGGAGCCAGCAGTTTGCATGTGAACTCGTAGCATCATAGAATTGGGACTCTGCGCACCGAATCGCTCTTTCATAATCTTGGCCCAGACACGTCGTGAAGCTCGGAGTTTACAAACTTCTTCGAGAACATTGTTATGGACGTCCCAGAAGAAAGAGAGCCGTTTAGCAAAGTCGTCAACGTTGAGGCCCGCTTTAATGGCTGCCTCAACATAAGCGATACCATCGGCAATGGTAAAGGCGATTTCCTGAACCGCTGTCGCCCCAGCTTCGCGGATGTGGTACCCCGAAATTGAAATAGTATTCCATTGCGGAACATTTTTTGAGCAATA
>OMOF01000924.1 GCA_900290375.1 Candidatus Desulfosporosinus infrequens | reverse complement strand
CTTGGGCTAGTCCCGTGGTATTTGGATAACCGATCCACGTAACCTGCACCGGCGCAGGTTTCAGAGCAAATAGCTCTAATCGATTTTTAGCTCCATGCCCAGCCAAATCAACTAAAATATCAATTTCATCTCTCTGTATCAACGCTTTAGCTTCATGATTAGAAAGAGCTGAAATATCTCGCCAGCCATTCGTGCTATTATGCAATCTAGCAGTAGTCTCATCAAAATAATAAGGATGAACACTATAAAGATAAATTTCAACCTCTGTGCGGTCATGCTGATTGAGCACTGCTTCAAAAAAATACATCACCGAGTGACTATAAAAATCTGGCGAAACATATCCGATCTTCAACCGTCGGTGAGCGGTTCGGTCATTGACAAAACTAGTTAAATCTGTTGCCTTGAAAGGAAATTTCATACCCCAATTTTTATGCTCACTATATATTTCCTGTGAACTTAAAGGCAGATAATTCAACGCTAGTAATATATTACTGCCAATCGCCGTTACTCCGTCCGTATTGACTGTTTGCGCCTTTTGATAAAAAACCAGTGCTTTATCTGCCCTTCCTTGAGCCAAATAAGTATTTCCCAGATTATTAAGGAGAATACAATCATCAGGTTTAACCGCTAACGCCCGTTCAAACACTTGCTGAGCTTCACTAATTCGTCCTCTGTAAGACAACAAATTACCTAAATTATTCGCCGTTGCCTGCTTGTAAGCACTGATGGCTTCATCCCCACGTATAAGCTTTTCATATAAAAGACCTAAGAGATTATAAGCTTTAGCATTTCCTGGATCATGAACAAATACCTGGGTCAAACGTGTAACGCCTTCCTCATAATTCCCCTGACGTTCACATAATGCTCCCCAGTTATAAAGGGGCTCTATATAATCATTCTTAATACGTATGGCTTCCTTGTAAGCCAATACCGCTTCTTCATCTCTACCTATTTTTTCCAGAGTCACACCTTTATTATTATAAAAAACAGGATCACTAGGATCCTGCACAATGGCAGATTCAAAATATGTTAAAGCCTCTGTAAAATTATTTTTCAGAAAAAATAAACATCCCAACAAATATAAGACTTGTCCATTCTCTGGATTGTCATTGACCATAATGTGCAACATTTCCATAGCTTGGTCAAGCTTCCCGCCCTGCAAAAGTTGCTGCACTTGGGGTATGTCACGATTGGAAATTTTTTTTTCTAATTTTTGTTTTCTGCTTTTACCAACATGCTTCATCATATTCCCCCCTAATTAACCACTACAATCATCAATATTTCTTTCCTACTTCGACACCGTTTTATTTAATTCCTGCCATAATGATTTTCATATTCCTCCCATAATTGACGAAGGCCACAATCATAACGATTGTGGCCTTTGTACAACATTAGGAAAGATTATTTAATTTACAATCCACATACTACCAATCCAATAGGCCGTATGGGTGTTGTTTTGATCGCTGATATGCATACCAGTGCTAGTTGCACCGTTATAGCCCCAGAACTTATCGCCTCCTACCATATTAATACTACCTAAAGTAGTAGGTGTACCACTAAAGTTTATAGTCAAATCACCATTAGCTTGTTCAGTAGTAGAAGCACTATATGTTGGCGTAGTACTACCGTCAAAATTGAAACCAAGTTTA
>OMOF01000818.1 GCA_900290375.1 Candidatus Desulfosporosinus infrequens | reverse complement strand
CAACAAAAGGAGCATCTGGCGCAAAGGGTGTGAATCTAAGTTTTTTAGCCGCCTCTAAAACTAGTCGCGCCGCCGTTGTTTTACCAACACCTGGCGGACCATACAAAATAAGATGTTGTGGATAAGGAGAAGCAAGTTTAGCACGAAGTGCTTCTACGGCTCGTTCTTGTCCAATAATTTCCGCAAGCAGTGCTGGTCGAGTCAGCTCCATGGCCGAGGTCGTCAATTTTTTTTGTTCTAGCACCTCTAGCATGGCATATTTTTTTAAAGTCTGCGGATTCTCAACATTATTTTCTTGTTCTTTGAGTACCTGTATTTTAATTTCCCTCACATATTCGAGATGACGTGTTTCGATTCTTTCATTGATCTTCTTTTCTAGCCGATCTTCCAAAGTCTGTCGCGCCAATAATTCAGCTACTTCATCTTCGATTTCATCCAGAAGCTCTGGAATTTTTTCTACTGGTGGTAAGTTCTCAATCGTTGGATCTTCAAAGACCAACTTTTGCAACGCCAGCACCCGCTCTGGTAATTTTTCTGAACTCATTAAGGCAAGAGCATCTAATTTACCAGCTTTTAATACTACTTTATCCGAGCCAAAAATTCCTGAATACAAATCATATAGAGCTGTAACCTGACGTTTTAACTGCTCATCTGCCGCTGCCTTTGCAGGCACTGGCCGTGTGCGGACAAATCTTTTAAAAAAGTCTTTCATAATACAATCCTTTCTAATTTCCGCTATGGTGAGGGACACGCATCGGATCAATCAGTACAATTTACTGTTTAGGAACAATGTGTACCTGTATTTTAGCACTGATTTCCGGATGCAATTTGATGGACACCGTATGTGTACCAATCCCCTTAATACCATCTTTTAAATCAATTTTACGTTTATCTAAATCCACTTTATGTTGACTTACTAAGGCTTCTGCAATGTCTTTGGACGTTACAGAACCGAATAGTTTACCACCTTCCCCAATTTTTACAGGAATGGTTACCTCAACTTTTGACATTTGCGCCGCTAGTAGATTTGCTTCATCGATTGCTTGTTGCGCTTTCCGTTCTTCGGATGCTTTTTTCTGGCTGGCAGTATTTACATTGATTGCCGTTGCCGGAATCGCCAATTTTTGTACCAATAGATAATTGCGGGCATACCCCTCAGAAACCTCTATGATGTCACCTTTTTTGCCAAGTTTTTTAACCTCTTGTTGTAGAATTACTTTCATTTTCTCCACTCTCCTCGGTATATTTAGTGCTCAGTTCAATAACTTTACGTTTTACTTCTTCCATACTTGCTTTTTTTACTTGGGCGCCAGCCACAGTTTGGTGCCCACCCCCGCCAAGTTCTTCCATGATGATATGTACATTAATGTCACCATTGGAGCGGGCGCTTACACCAATTCCATCCTCAATGGAAAACAATACAAAACTGACCCGTACGCCTTCCACATTGAGTAACATATCTGCAACTTGCGATGCAACGATTTTAGCATTTCGAATGTTAGCTGGGCAATCCGCCACGACACCACCACCAGGTAGCATTGCTGCCTGATTCAAAATTTCAGCCCGCGCCTTGACCGTTTCAAGATCTTGACGAAACATTTGCCGCACGAGTGCCGAATCAGCTCCGGCACGCCGCAAATAAGCTGCAGCATCAAAGGTACG
>OMOF01000547.1 GCA_900290375.1 Candidatus Desulfosporosinus infrequens | reverse complement strand
CTAAAGTTTTGCACCCCTCTAAACCCTGTTTCTCTAATTTCCAGGTAGCCCAACGCCATTATTTCATTAGATTGTTATCGATTAAATTGCATTTTCTAGGTTTTTTAGTTGGTTAGTAAGAAAAGAATTCTCGAATAGCTCTTTCATATAGTCATATTCAACGGAATTCCTAAATTCCAAAATGTCCACTAAACCGGACTTGGCGATGCTGGTGATCACTACTTGCAGCAAATCATCAAATAATTCCCAGAGTCGTTCCGCTACATTCTTCTCAATTAGTTCGTCTTTGATTTCTGCAAATAATTTATCAAGGGATTCGTAGGCGTTCACCCGGCGAAAATAGGCTAAAAGAGTATAGAGAATATAGCAGGTCGTTATATGGGCAATCTGAGCATCAAAATCCCTCGATTGACAAGTCCCTAACTTAAGATGTTGTTTAGTTTCCTTGAAAAAAACTTCAATGGTCCAACGGATGCTGTAAATCTCCAACATGCTTAATAAACTAAGGGATATGTCAGTAGAGAGGAACAGTCTCCATTTCTTCTGGTAGGGAAACCTACAAAAAAACAGTTTGACATGTCCGATCCCTTCATAATCAACGATAACTTCGAAGTAACGGATATTCCGTTTCCGACATCGTTTTTCATTACCTTCACTCTTCAAGACCAGCTTTAATTGACTGGCATTGAGGGAATTCCCATTGTATAGATAATTCCTCCTATCTTGTCGAACCCCACAGACCAGGTGCATCGGATTTTTGCCTAACCCTCGGATCGTTTGAATAAACTCGTGGCTGCTAAACCAGCTGTCAACAAGGACATATTTAGCTCGAAATCCTTGTTTTAAAGCCCTTCTTAGCATATCAAGACCATTCCTAATTTTGCTAACATGGCATTCCTGGATACGTTTCGCCCCTGCAGATTTGGGGTTGCGTTGCTTTTTAAACCGATCTTTACGGTGGCGGGCCTTCTTGAGTGGCTTTTCCACTTGTAGGGTGAAATCTAAAGGCGCAAGGCTTTTACTATCGAATAAAGCAAGCGTTAAATTCTTAAAGCCTAATTTGCTCCCTTTCTTTCCTGCAACATGGTCAAATACCTTGGTCATCTGTTCAATTCTTCGGCCTGTCTTAGCGATTGTGGTATCATCTATGATAAAAGCAGACTTGTCAGCAACTTCGTTCGTAGGATTAACCAATCGTTGAAACTGTTTGGCCATAGCCAGCAGCAATGATCTCCACGGCATTTTTTCATTATTTTTCAGGCGATAGATACAGCTTTGTTTCATTGTGGTAACCCTTTGAAATTCGCTTTTGTATAAGGCATGGACACTTTTCAGTAACATGAGGGGTAACATTAACATGAGCGTGAGGATTTCTGAAGTACTGTAACCCGCCTCTTTTTGAAAGCCAATTTGATGGCAAAGTGTTTTAAGCTTGAACGTCTTCATAACTTCACATATAATAGTGTTAATCGAATAACCATGATTTTGGAGCACGTTTTCAATTTCTTTGACGGGTTTCCGCATGATAACACCTCATTTTTGGTTGATTTGGATTAGCATCTTATTATACCAAAAATTGAGTGTTCATGCGGATTTTTGCCGTTTTATTGTCGCATTTCAGGCGGAAATTCCGGGTGTTTTATGGGTGCAAAACTTCAG
>OMOF01000208.1 GCA_900290375.1 Candidatus Desulfosporosinus infrequens | reverse complement strand
GCTATGCATAAGCCGTTAGTGTATGACTCTAGTGTTAATATTTATGTAATTGCACCGGAACTAATTAAAAAAGAAGGTGCGGTTGTCTTAAAAGATACAATTGAAGGTGTCGATATTAGTGGTGTCACCTTGATTAAGAAAAAAATACAGGGGAAACCAGCAGACGTTATCTTAAAAGAAGTTGAGGATGAGAACATCGACTTAGTTGTCATGGGGAGCCATGGGTATGAGTCAATTGTTGGTTCCTTATTAGGCAGTGTCAGTCAGAGCGTCGTCCATATGGCAAAATGTCCCGTTCTCATTGTGAAATGAATATGATGAATAATTAGCGATTAAAAATTGTGTTCTTCGATTGTAGTTCGCCGGTACGGTAAACTTATCACAGTAACGCACGACAAACCAACAAAATATGATGCGACGTATGGGGCGGGACGAAGACGGCGCGAGTTATTAAAAGCCTATGCTTGACCTACATCAATTACAATATATGTAAATAAATGCGGTGTGGTATAGCAGCATTCAGTGATAGGTGAGCCTCTATTGAAAACCGTGCCGCTTTTTTAGAGAATTGAGCCGCAAATACTCTTTGTATTACTTACAACATCCCTCAAGAACGCAGGATAAAAATCCCATTACAATCATTGTTTATTGAAGCGTAACATTAATCTAGGTTTATAGACCTTAATGATGCGGATAGACAATGACTGAAATGGAAACTATGTAACATATAGAACGAACTACTGTCTCGCTCTTTAATTTAATTTGAAAAGGAGGTGTTGCCCATGACTACTATTCAAAACATACCTAATAGATTAAGCAAGGAAAAATCACCATATCTACTCCAACATGCAAACAATCCTGTAGACTGGTTTCCTTGGGGAGAAGAAGCTTTTGAAACTGCAAAGGCAGAGAACAAGCCTATTTTTCTATCTATTGGGTATTCGTAAATGTTGTCTACTACAAGCGACTTGTCACTGGTGTCATGTCATGGAACGAGAATCCTTTGAGGACCACGAGGTTGCAACCTTACTTAATCGTTACTTTGTCGCGATAAAGGTCGACCGAGAAGAACGTCCAGATGTCGACCATTTGTACATGGCCTTCTGCCAGGCTCTAACTGGATCGGGCGGTTGGCCGCTCAACTTAATTATGACGCCTGAGAAAAAGCCATTCTTTGCTGGGACATATTTTCCAAAAACAGAGCGCTATGGTCGTCCTGGACTCATGGAACTCTTAGAGCAAGTGGGGACTCTCTGGAAAACTAATGAAGTTAAATTGCGTGATTCTGGCGATCAAATCGTGACTGCTGTTCATTCTCAACGTGCCATCCCCAAAAAATCCTCTTCCCTCTCTTCCCCTTTGCCAAACGACCTCACCTCGAAAGACGGCGGGAGCCCCACTTCCGAAGCCTTTCAGGCATGGAGTGAACAACTGATCGAAAAAGCTTACAAATACTTAGCCCAAAGCTTTGACGCGCGTTACGGTGGATTCGGTCAAGCTCCAAAATTTCCCACCCCCCACACTCTAACCTTCCTCCTTCGTTATGCCCAAGACCATCCCCAGGACAAAGCCCAAGACATGGTGCAAAAAACGCTGGACGGTATGGCTGCAGGGGGGATTTATGATCACGTCGGGTTCGGATTTGCACGGTACAGTACGGATGAAAAATGGCTAGTCCCCCACTTCGAAAAAATGCTCTATGATAATGCCCTGCTTTCATTGGCATACCTAGAGAGTTATCAAGTCGATCATCGTCCACAGGATGCTCAAGTAGCAAAGGAAATCTTCACCTATGTGCTTCGAGACATGACGTCCCCTGAAGGCGGCTTTTACTCAGCGGAAGATGCCGACGCTGAGGGGGTAGAAGGTAAATATCATGTCTGGACTCCCTTGGAAATCGAAACCCTGCTCGGTAAAGATACTGCAGCAATGTACTGTGCTGTTTATGACATAACACCCGAGGGTAACTTTGAGGGGAAAAATATTCCCAATCTTTTAAGAGGAACTTTAGAAAAAGTTGCTCGCGGCAATCCTTTGGACATGGACATGGCTGCAGTTCTGCAAACCTTAGAAAGCGCACGACAAACCTTATTTTCAGCACGTGAGAAACGAATCCACCCTCATAAAGATGATAAAATTTTGACAGCTTGGAACGGGCTAATGATTGCTGCCTTAGCCAAAGGCGCACAGGTTCTTGGAATGAATACCTATTTAGAAGCCGCCGAAAATGCAGCAGGTTTCGTCTTGGCCAAGCTGCAGCGTAGCGATGGACGCCTCTTAGCCCGATATCGTGAAGGGGATGCCGCTTATATGGGCTACTTAGACGATTATGCGTTTTTCATTAGCGGGCTCCTAGAGTTATACTCTGCTAGTGGTAAACCTTGCTACCTCCAAGCCGCACTTCGGTTTCAAGAAGAACAGGAACGGCTCTTTTTGGACGACGAAGGCGGAGGGTACTATTTAACCGGGTCAGATGCCGAAGAACTTCTTTTCCGTCCTAAAGAAAGTTATGACGGAGCGACTCCTGCCGGTAACTCAATCGCTGCGCTCAATTTACTCAAACTAGCACGTCTCACCGGAGATGAACGTTGGGAAATAAAAGCAGAACAACAACTTTCCGCTTTTCGCAACGTGCTTGAAGAACATCCCGCCGGATATACGGCTTTTCTTCAAGCCTTACAGTTTGCCCTTCATCCAAGTCAGGAATTAATTCTAGCAGGCCCGCTTAACGCAGTACAACTGCCTGAAATGCGTCAGATATTCTTTTCTACATTTCGCCCCTATGCTTCTCTGCTTTACCAAGAAGGAAGCCTAGCCGAGACCATCGCCTGGATCCAAGATTACCCAGTCGAATCTGGCCAAGTCACTGCCTATCTGTGTCAAAACTATACCTGCCAACGCCCTGTGCAGCAGATCGAAGAATTTAAAGCACTCTTGAAAAACTCATAGAAACTCATAGAAACTCATAGCTAATAAGCCCTATTAGCTATGAGTTTCTATCTTAATTTTCATTTACACGTATAGACTAGCGATTTTCTATTGCGACAATCATAATGGAAGGATAATGTGTCAAATCATAATCGATTGGAGCAGTAAGCGGTTCTTCGTTCTGGTAAAACACCCTCACAAAAGGGCGATTCGGGAAAGCAGGGTTTTGTTTGATAACATTCCCTCTTTGCCCATTGCTTAATAAAATCCCTGATCCAGAAGGATAAATGGCAATATTTTTTTTGAAGACTTCTAAAATTTTGGGATCGAAGTGAGTATTTCCTTTAGAGATAATATATTCATAAGCCTCATTGGGATCAATAGCCTTTCGATAAACCCGTTTACTCGTCAGCGCTTCATAAACATCAGCGATGGCCGCCATTCTTCCATACTCATGAATACCGTATCCTTTGAGCCCCCTTGGATATCCTGTCCCATCCCATTTTTCCTGATGTTGAAAAGCAACATGAGCAGAAAGCAGACTAAGATCATTGTTCTTGCGCAAAATATCAAACCCATTTGTGGTATGCAGCTTGATCTCCTCAAATTCTGCTACCGTCAGTGGTGTTTTCTTATTAAGAATTTCCTCCGGTACCATAATTTTTCCAACGTCATGCATGAGAACACCCATGCCGAGTTCGATCAACTTCTGCTCGGAATACCCGGATGCTACACCTAAAATAAGCGAGATTATGGTTGTATTAACCGAATGATGAAAGGTGTAATCATCATATCCTTGGATTTCTGTCAAGTTACCGATAATATCAGAACTAAATAAGAGATCGTTGATCATTTGCTTAACGGTATTACGGACATTATCTATAGGTAAGCAATCATTCACATCTCTCTCAAGGTGCTTGCTAAGCATTTCAATGGACTTATAAGCAACTTCGCGGGTTTGAGTTGTAATTGCAACATGGATGTCTACATCATTCAATCGATCATCCTGAATAAACAGCACATCATACCCCAAGTTACGCAAACGTTCGATATAGACAGCCGTCAAGAGAACTCCATGTTGTAATAAAACCCTTCCTGAAGAGTTGATTACTGGACGTGCTAAGATTGATCCTTCCTCAACATAACGCATGTTCACCAAACGCATGAATTCTCACCCTATTCACATTACTGTCTTTTTCTCATCAAACGAGTAAATTCGTCGAAGCACAATGAAAAACCTCCTAAGAATAAGGTTTTCAGAAAATTTTCCCTTAAGTCCTATAGTAATTTCCACATCATGTAATTATTCGCACCTAAAAAACTCTAACTGTAAATATCGTCTTCTCTCTGACCCTTAAAAGTGAATAATATTTAAACCCGCCAAAAGCATGAGAGCAATTGCGACTGGTACGATAACATAGCTCCAATGCCAACCTACGAATAATGCAATAAAAATACCCCACAGCAGGAGAAGTACATTGGAAGTCGCGAAATCGTAGAAATCAAAAAATGTCTTACCAAACACAGTAACCTTAGCAAAAAGGCTATTAGAAAGTGTGGCTGTGGAGCCTCTCCATAACCCGCTTCAAACTCCTCGTCGAGCTCGCCTTCAGCCGTGGAACATCAATGGTCAGAAGCCGCCGATCTTTCATCACGATTTGCCCATCCACCATGGTAAGCCGGACATCAGAGGAGGTTGCCTGATAAACCAACTGCGCATAAACATCCACCTGCTCGTTGGGCCAAGTGTGTAAACCCTGCAGACTAACAACTGCTAAATCCGCTTTTTTCCCAACCTCCAGGCTTCCCAGATCATGTTCATGTCCAATCGCCCGAGCCCCTCCGAGTGTGGCTAGTTCAAAGACACTTTGGGCGGGCATGACCGTAGGCCCATGTAAAGGCTTTTGAATCAAGGCTGCGTGTCGCATTTCCCTAAATCCGTCCAAGTTATTATTACAGGGTGCCCCATCAGCACCCAGGGAAATCTCTGCTCCTCGCCTCATCATCTCAGGGATCGGCGCTATCCCCGAGGCCAGTTTCAGATTTGAGGAAGGGCAATGCGAAATCCTCGTTCTAGATTGAATCAAGATTTCCTTTTCTGCATCATCGAGCCAAATGCAGTGGGCCAAAATTAGTTTAGGACCGGTTAAACCAACCTTCTCCAAATAAATAATATTGCGCATCCCTCGCGTGCTTTCCACAACCTGGATCTCTGATCTGTTTTCCGAAGCGTGCGTATGAACAAAGGCATTTTTCTCACGAGAATACCGCGCAACCTCTTTTAACAACGTATCAGTACAGGAAATAACAAAACGAGGCGTGAAAGCTACCTCAAGGCGACCATTCCCTTGTCCATGATATCTCTCAAATAAATCGACACTTTCTTGTAAGGAAGCTTCAGTCGTCTCCCGCAAAGAAGGTGGAATATCTTTATGGCAATCATCCATCATGACCTTTCCCGATAAGGCCCTCAAGCCACTAGCTAAGATCGCCTCAAAGGCATGTTCCGTGTAATGCACGGTTTCCATATCCACAATCGTGGTTGTCCCTCCAAGGAACAACTCTCCAATTCCCAGTAAGGCGGAATCATATAAGGATTCTGGATCATGCCCGCCTTCTAGCGGCCAAACCTTCAACTTAAGCCAATCCAATAATTCCAAATCGTCCGCCTGTCCCCGGAACAAGGTCTGGCAGAGATGAATGTGAGTTTGAATCAAACCGGGGATGAGCAAGTCTCCGTGAAGATCAATTACCTGATCGGCAGGTTGCTCAATAACCCCGCCGACAGCCACGATCAAAGACCCCTCCACCAGTAGATCGCCCTCAATAATCTCACGTGTTGTATTCATCGTTACAATCTTAGCATTCTTGAAGAGAATACGCATTCCTTATCCCACCTTTTTTCCTTCTTGTGAAAGGCTCTCTCTGCCGACTGAAACCATATAGCATTTCATCAAGGCACATTCAAGCAAATAACCAGTCAGTATGCCAGTCTATTTCGTGTCATACTGCGTCGATATGATTACCTAATAGCCCCACTATGAGGTAATCATACCTCCTTGTCTGACGCAAAATATCCAAGGCATCTTTGACTTGTTATTTTCTTTCATATGCCT
>OMOF01000546.1 GCA_900290375.1 Candidatus Desulfosporosinus infrequens | reverse complement strand
GGAATTCGATGGAAAACAGTATTGTTGTCAAATGGCGGTACATTCCTTGTATTAGGAATGTACCGCCTCCGTTATTTGTGACAGTGGTTTGATTACGACAATATAGGACTATTTTCACTGGCTCCTTACCCATTCTTCGGAAACTAGCTCAATTTACACATGGCACAGTTCAAAGTGGAATGGTAGCTTAGCCACACCGTTATATGCAATTCTAAAACATATTGACTTTTATCGATGTGACAGATATAATTTTACATATCGATAAAAATAGATTTGTGAAGATATTATGCGATTCAGGACTTGTTAACAGTCGACGTAATGGAAAATGGATGTATTATTCATTAAGCAAAGATGCCTGTGAAGCTACAAAAAAATACTCAATGAAATTACAATGATAACGGATAATTTTCATGAGAGAGCATTAGGGGGAGGGAACAGTTTTGTGCAAATTTCCACCAGAGAACTAAAAACCATTCAAACTTCAACTCAATTAACCTTTAGTGATGTTGTAGGTTCGTGGAAGGCCCGTTGGGGAATTAATAGAATGAATTTTAAGGTAGAGCCCGGACTTTATAGTGTCGGGAATCCAGGCAACTCATCCCATGTCCTAGTCACAGCTAATTATAAAATGAGCTTTGATAGCTTGAGAAAAGAATTAAACGGGTTGGATGTATGGATTTTGGTTATTGACACTAAGGGAATCAATGTATGGTGTGCCGCAGGAAAGGGTACTTTTGGGACCAGAGAACTTCTTAACCGTATTGCTATCGTACAACTAGAGAAGGTTGTGTCTCACAAAGCGCTTATATTACCACAATTGGGCGCACCAGGTATAAGTGCTCACGAGGTTTCAAAGTTTTCTGGTTTTAAAGTAATTTATGGCCCAGTGAAGGCAAAGGATGTTAAAGCGTTTATCAATTCGGGAATGAAGGCTACCGCAGAAATGCGGAGGGTAGAGGACAGTGCCTATGATCGACTGGTATTGACCCCTGTGGAATTGGTGGGTACTTTCAAACTTTCTTTAATGATCTTTGGCATACTCTTCCTGTTAAATCTTCTTGGTATAGGGCCTTTTGGGTTCGTTGATTTTTACGCCTATATGGGCGCAGTCTTAGTAGGATGTGTCTTAACTCCGGTCTTGTTGCCTTGGATTCCAGGCAGAGCTTTCGCTTGGAAGGGGTGGTTAATGGGATTTACTTGGGCTGTGTTAGTTAATGTACTAAATGGATGGACGACTGTTCCGCAATATAGTGTATTGAGAGCTCTGGGGTATTTACTTATTCTGCCTTCTGTATCTGCTTATTTTGCAATGAACTTTACAGGTTCTTCCACGTTTACTTCCTTTTCAGGTGTTCTGAAAGAGATGAAAATAGCTGTTCCTGCGCTTATTATTTCAATATTTTTGGGTGTAATTTTGATTCTGGTTAACAGCTTCATTAAGCTATAAGGAGTTGTCTTTATGAGAAATCAATATTTGAAAAATGTTGCTACCATAAAACTGAAGTCAGATCAATGTACGGGCTGTGGAAGGTGCATTGAGGTTTGCCCGCATAATGTATTTCAAATGGAAGACAAAAGATCGGTCATCGTTGGTAAAGACCGTTGTATGGAATGCGGGGCATGTGTCAAAAATTGTCCGTTTAATGCAATAGAAGTAAAGCAGGGCGTTGGTTGTGCCTACGCAATCATTATGGGTTGGCTAACTGGAAAAGAGCCAAGCTGTGATTGTTCGGATAGTAGCAGCGGCAATTGTTGCTAAGTATGAAGAAATTGGCTAGTTGAGGAATTTAAAGAAGGCGTTAATTTCTGCAGGAAAAAGTCTATTTAAGGCATTACTTTAAATGGAAAGGAGGTGTTAATTCAATGAGAATGCTGGAGGAATTTTTTCCGGAGTTCGTGCAAAAGCTTGATGAGATGGATGCCCTGTATAACGAAAAGCGAATGATTGACGAAAAGACCTATCAATTCATTTGCTTTGCCCTTTCAATTAAGGGGCGATCTAAGCCTTGCGTGCTTAAGCACTTTAAAGGTGCCCTTGAAGCTGGGGCTACGGTACAAGAAATGTCCTATATTTTTGCCCTTGTAATGCGTGAGGCAGCCGGTGCTGACGATTGCTGGACCCACGATGTTATTGGCGATTGGAAAGAGATTTTGGCTGGGAATATCCACTGTGATTGTCAGAAATAGATATTTAAAAGGCTGTTGACAGTATCAACAGCCTTTTAAA
>OMOF01000735.1 GCA_900290375.1 Candidatus Desulfosporosinus infrequens | reverse complement strand
CGAACCTGAATTCCAGATGAATCATGGTCATATTTCATTTTTTCATGAATCCAAACCGTTTCATGATCCTGTCTGATTATTCTAAAGTCTAATTCACTTTCATTACCGTTTAAAGGCTCTTTTATGACATTGATCACGTATTCTTTATCATCCGGATGAATAATCCTAAGGAAATCATGCATGGTGGGAATGAACGCCTGTGGCTTATAGCCACATATACGAAATAACTCATCAGACCAAGGATATTCCCCACTTATTGTATTAAGCTCCCAGTATCCTAAATGTGCAAACTCCTGCGCTTCAAGTAATTGTTCTTTTGTTTTCTTCAATTCTGCGTTAGTTTCTTCTAGCTCTGAATTTGCTTTTTGGAGCCTTTTTGTACGTTTCGCAACCATATTTTCCAGCTGTGAATTTAGTGTTCTTATTTCCTCTACAGCCTTTTTTCGTTCTTCTACTTCCTCATTTAGGATAGTGATTGTATCTGCCAGTTTAATGTTCGTCTCTTGAAGTTCAGAGGTTCTGTCTAACACTACCTTTTCAAGTTCACTATTCATTATTGCCACTTTTTCGTTTGTTTCTATGACTTTCTTTAACGCAGAGAATACAAGTAGAAAAATTAATAATGAGGTGATAAATACATAAATCCAGCCTTTCAAGATACTTAGAATAGTAACAGTCTCTTGGTCTTTAATTAGAAATCCGAGTAATTTGTCTGATAACAATATCCATAAACACCCAATTAAAAAATTACTGCTAGCTATTTTCAACGCATGTTCCTTCGCATTAATCCCAATATAACTAAAGAGTTTCTCGGAATAATTAGAAATTAAATTGTCTTTTATTATATGTGCTTTATCATTCTTTTCTAACATTAGTTTCACTCCTATTTGCACAAATATTTAACAACATTCTAATTTCTATGTTTATTTAGTTTAAAATGTCTAATTCAAGGCGATTTTTACGTCCAATTCCTTCAGAACCAATAAGAAATAGTTCAATCCTTTATTATTACACACTGCCACTCAATTCCACATTTTTCTCGTATTTCCTCCCTAAATTTTAGAAATAATCCAAAAAAGAACAAAAAAGCCCGACCGTCAAAACGATCTGGCAAATAAGTTGCTCCTCGCCTATATCTTTATGTTCTTGTTTCAATCAAACAAATAAAGTTGTCCCTGTTGAACAAGTTTCAAAACGGCGTACCCTTCTATATAAAAAGAACGTTCGTTCTTGCTCGATAAGGCTCTCAATCTCCTCATCAAGCTTCTCGATCCGCTCTTGGTTAATTCCGTAAAATCAACTGATGTGTTCGTACTTATTCCATTGCTGATTCAATACTTTTTCAATAAATATTCTTGCGATTTTAGGATCAAACTGGGTACCAGCGTTATTTCGTATTTCAGCAAGTACTGAATTTTCACTTAAAACTTTCCTATATGGACGTTCACTGGTCATGGCATCATAGCTGTCAGCAATAGCAATAATTCTTGCTACCATTGGAATAGCCTCCCCTAATAAACCTTTTGGATAACCAGCACCGTCCCATCTTTCATGATGGGCCAAGATATAATCAGCTAATTCTAACATGTCGCAGGATGAACTTAGTATCCTAGAACCAATATCAGGATGCCGCTTTACTTCATTCCATTCCTGATCTGTAA
>OMOF01000679.1 GCA_900290375.1 Candidatus Desulfosporosinus infrequens | reverse complement strand
ATACAGCATGTCGCAACTTCACGTGACAGTTCCTGTCACGTGAAGTGCGCCTTCGTGGCGCACCATCGTCCGCGTAACGAGCAAACGGTTTGTTTCGGTGATTCGTTTCCATCCATTTGTCAAACGCATAATGGAGAAACAGGTTCGCTAGAATCGGACTAATAACCCCACCTTGTGGAGTTCCTTTTGTCCGTTCCTCGACTGTTCCATCCGGCATTTGAAATGGAGCATTAAGCCATCTTGGGATGTATAGGATGACCCAAGGATTGTCCGTATGTTTACAAACGGCTTTCATCAGCAATTCGTGGTCAATATTATCGAACAGACCCTTAATGTCGAATTCCAGTACCCAGTCGTACTTCCAACATCGCTGGCGAGTAACCTTGAGTGCATCAGCGGCAGACTTCCCCGGACGGTATCCATATGAGTCGGGATGAAAATATGGTTCCACCTTTGGCTCAAAATAGATTTTCGCCACCATTTGCGCTACGCGATCGGCCACTGTGGGCACACCAAGCATACGCGTTCCGCCGTTTTTCTTTGCTATTTCCACTGCCTTAACAGCTGGAGGAAAGTAGCTACCGGATGACATCCTATTCCAAATTTTATAGAGGTTGTTCTTTAAATTGCCCTCGAACGTTTCTAGGTCCTCTCCATCAATACCAGCCGCACCCTTATTTGCTTTTACTCTCTGAAAGGCCTCTAACACTACATGTTTGGAGATTTCATAAGACTTTGTTTCGTCCATTGGTTCCTCCCTCGCGGTTGACCGCTTTTCAAAACTGGATAACACAACCCCTTCGCTTCACTTCCATTACGAAGCTTCATCACTACTACGGGTCATTCCGCCCCTGCGCTCCGCATCGATACTTTCATCCTTGTGGGTCTGCCACTTGGATTTTTCTCTTAGCATCGGAGTGCAGGTTCCCACGTTCCCCACAGAAGCCTGCGCTATGTTCACGCCACCTTCATGCCGGCCACCGACTGGACAGTAAACAGGTTTCCTCCAGACTTATCCCGGGCCAACGACTACCTCCCGGTTTTGATGACGTTCCTACGCTTTCGACACTTTATCAGCGGTTCATTTGTATTCGTCTCCATAGCACATACCTGACGAAGTCAAGCCTCGCCTTTTCCTTAACGCTCACCACCATAGCTTTTGACTACAGCAGCTTAAGGTGGTTTGGAATCTCTACCTGTATAGCGATTCCGAGGGGCCTACCCTCATCTTCTGTGCAGCATAGCTGCTATTCATGCGACCGTTCCTGTCGCATGAACGCGCCTTCGTGGCGCACA
>OMOF01000224.1 GCA_900290375.1 Candidatus Desulfosporosinus infrequens | reverse complement strand
GTGTTAATCTGTGTAATCTGTGGTTAAAATCAGGGTTTATTAATGTAGGTATAATTTTTCACGTGAATCAAGGTATTATATAAACATAAACCAAACATCTGATTAACAACATTGTAGTAGATGCTCAAAAATACTTCAAGATAAGCCCTTTGCTGTCAGTGCTATAAGAAACGCCTCTGAATCTTCTTGGATGTAGCGAACTGAGAATTAATATCAAATTTTAGGAAAGAGTTGGTATAATGCAGTTCCTGGCTCCCTTCTCGTTAGTATTCTTACTGACGATTCCTGTCATTATTCTATTTTATTTATTAAAGCAAAAGAAACAACAGCAAACGGTGAGTAGTACATTGCTCTGGCAAAAGGCGTTAGCAGATACCATTGCGCAAACCCCTTGGCAAAAACTACGACGTAATCTGCTTTTATTCATACAACTGCTTCTGGCGTTGCTCTTGATCCTAGCTGTAACGCGCCCTTTTTTTGTGCGAGATCAACAGGCCGGGGCCAGTTTTATCCTCCTTGTAGATACATCGACGAGTATGATGAGCAAGGAAGAGGGTGGGACTCGGATGGAACTGGCTAAGGCTGAGGCCGAAAAACTGATCAAGGCTCAGAGTAATGGAACAAAATTCACCTTGATAGGGGTCGGTCCGGTCCCGGAAGTGCTGGTGAACCAAGGTGACCAGCAAGAAGTTCTCAGCAAATTACAGGGGATGCGACCAGGATACCAGGAGGGGAATCTCGATAATACGCTTTCCTTAGTCTCCGCCCTGCTCGAAAAAGGAACTATGGCTTCGGTCATTTTTTATAGTGACGGGGGAGTTATTTTGCCGGAAGGGCCGGTGGGCGTGAAGGAGTTCCAATATAAACGGATTGGTAGTCGGGAAGATAATTTGGCTATTGGGGCTTTCTCCTGGCGTGACGGTCCGCAGGGCCCGGTTGCGCTGACTAGGATTGATAATTATAGTGCGGAAGCGCAGGAGGTCACGGTTAATCTGCTTGCAGAAGGTAAGCCGCTCGATGTCCAGGTGGTCAAGGTTGAACCAGGCAAACCAGGGTATCTCTTCTGGCCGTTTCCGAAACAAACCTCCTATTTAGAAGCTCGTTTGATGGAAAAGGATGCTTTGGACGTTGACAATACCGCTTGGTTAGTCCCGCACAAGAATGACTTAAGTAAAGTGTTACTGGTGACGGAGGGGAATTCTTTTTTGGAACAAGTCCTTAAATTAAATCCTCTCCTCGAAGTCCATAAAGTCAAGCCTGCAGGTTATGATGAGGTTAAGGATAAATATGACCTTTACGTATTCGATGGCTTTTGGCCGGGTAAACCGCCGGCAGGGCAATTGCTAGTCTTCAATCCCCCTGCTTCAAGCGGATTAAGTGGAGAAAAAGAAGGGTCAATCACTGAAAAATTACAGCCCACGCCTGAACAACCTCTCTTGGACCATGTTTCGTGGGCTGATGTTCATGTAGCTAAGAGTAAGGACGTAATACTTCCCTCTGGCGGGCAAGCGCTCTTGAAGAGCGGTGTGCAGACCCTGTTAGCGATTGGTAAAGTTGATCGAGTAAGAGCTGCAATTTTTGGCTTTGATTTACATCAGTCTGATCTACCTTTGAGGACAGCGTTTCCTATTTTGATCGAGAATCTAACCACTTGGCTTTTGCCTGGGGTGAACCCGACAGAAACCCAAGTGAAAATTGGGACACCTTGGGAATTGACGGTACGGCCCCAGGTCGATGAGGTAAACCTCTATCCACCAGATGGTCAAAAGATCTCTCTGGCGCCGCCTTTCCCGATCCTTAAAGATACCGACAAGTTAAGCCCGGGCTTATATACGCTGGAACAAGTGAGTAAGGGTGAAAAAGAGCTGAGCCCTATCGCCGTGAATTATTCGTCCCCTCAAGAATCACAAGTTAAGCCAGTTGTTCATCTGATGCTTGGCAAGAAAGATCTGAATGTCGAAGTCAGTACTCAAGTGGTCTGGGAGTTTTGGCCCTGGGTTGTTTTAACGGCCTTGCTGCTTTTAGCGCTGGAATGGTGGGTGTATTTGTGTGGGCATTAGTTTTTCCCAACCCCTCGCTTTGCTTTTGTTTGTCTGCGTGGCGTATTTTGTTTATCTCTGGAAAATAAGTCCAAAGGCCTTTAGCACTCGGCAACAAAAGTGGTTTCTAGGTGTGCGTTTAGTTTTAGTTACTTTGCTGATCCTCTCGCTGGCCGGACTGGGATTTAATTTTCGTCATGCGGAAAAATCAGTGGTTTATGTGGCCGATCGTTCCGCTTCGTTACAGGAAAAAACTCAAGAGATTAGTGAGTGGATTCACAAATCCCTTGCTTCCCTGCCGGCAACAATGGGTGCAGGGGTTGTAAGTGTAGGGAAAAAGCCGATGGTGGAATATCCTGTGGAAACCCATCTGGATTTTAAAGGGCTGCAAGGGGTGCTTGACCCTAATTACACAGACTTAGCAACAGGTTTACGGTTAGCTAGCTCTTTAATGCCTGAGGAACTAGGCAAACAGATCGTCTTATTAACTGACGGCAAACAAAATCGGGGCAATGCCTTGGAGCAGGCTAAATTGTTGCGTCAGCAAGGGGATCGAATTGATGTCTTGCCGATTGCTTCTGCCAGTGGGCCTGAGGTTTTGGTCGAAACCGTCGATCTTCCTTCTCGCCTCCACGAAGGTGAGTTGTTTGATTTGAAGGCAACCTTGGCTAGTACGCTTTCGACCAGCGGCACGGTAAGAATTATGGTGGATAATAAAGTATTACGGGAAGAAGAAATCGAGATCAGCAAAGGAACGAGTCAACTAGTCTGGGGCTTGAATGCCGAAAAGGCAGGCCTGCATACCTATAAGGTTGAGGTGATCAGTGCCAAAGATACGCATTCGGAAAATAACGTCGGCCAAGCCATAACTCAGGTTGAAGGCGTGCCGAGGATCTTGATTGTGGAGGGCACTTCAGGGGATAGTAAGGCTCTAGGCACAGCCTTAACATCGGTTAACCTGCAGGTGGAAACCGTCGAATCAGGGTATATGCCGAAAACCCTGACCGGACTGGCCCAATACTCTGCGGTTGTCCTCGTCAATGTGCCGGCGACGGATTTACAGGACGCAACAATGCAAGCTTTAGAGAATTTCGTGAGCGACTTAGGACGAGGGTTAGTCATGGTGGGTGGAGAGAATAGCTACGGACCGGGAGGGTATTATCAAACCCCTGTGGAGAAAGCACTGCCGGTCAATATGGAAATTACGGGTAAAGCAGAGCTGCCGAGTGTGGGTTTGAACCTAATTATCGATAAATCGGGCAGTATGTGTCATACCCAAAACAACGTAACCAAAATGGATATGGCCAAAGAAGCGGCTCTGCGAGCGACCGAAATCTTAGATACCAAGGATCAACTGGGTGTGATTGTCTTTGACAGTGAGTATAAATGGGTGGTTAAAACGGCGCCGTTACTTAATAAGCAGTGGGTCCAAGAGCAGATTAGCTCGATTGAACCCAGCGGTGGGACAAATATGTACCCTTCTTTGGAAGCAGCGTATAAAGCCCTTAAAGAGGCTAAGGTCAAGGTTAAACATATTATTCTGTTATCCGATGGAGTTTCTAAGTATGGAGGAGATTATGAAAGTTTGCTCAAGCAAATGGAAGCCGATAATATAACCTTGTCTGTGGTCGCGGTAGGCAGTGATTCTGATACGTCTTTACTGAAGTATTTAGCCCAACAAGGACATGGCCGGTATTACTTTACCGATCAGATTGACAATATTCCTAAGATCTTCGCGAAAGAAACGATGATGGTTACGCGCAGTTATTTTGTGCAAGAGCCTTTCACTCCAGTCATCACAGGATCAGCCAATATGTTGCCTGCCACGGTGGGACTACCTCAGTTGTTAGGTTATGTGGCGACTACCCCGAAAGATGCGGCGGAAGTGATCCTGACTAGTCAGGAAGGAGATCCCGTTTTGGCGCGTTGGCATTATGGGCTGGGGCGAACCGTGGCCTGGACCAGTGATACGAAAGGGCGCTGGGCAGAACCCTGGCTGAATTGGTCTGCCTTCCCACAGTTTTGGGGAAAGGTGATTAGTTGGACGCTGCCGGAAGAGAATGGCAACGGTTTGAATGTAACGACAACTCATGAGGGCGGCCTTGGTCACATTAGAGTGGATGTCCCAGTGGAAGGCCAAAAAGCAGCCGATCTTCAGGCTAAGGTTATAGCACCCGATGGTACTTCCTCGGATCTGATTATACCTGCTGTAAGCCCAGGCCAGTATCAGGTGGACTTTCCGATGGAACAACCGGGCGCTTATATGATTCAAGTCGTTGAAAAAGAGGGCGACAAGGTCGTTCAGCAACAAACTGTTGGTCTCGTGCAGTCCTATTCCCCCGAGTTTTTACTCCAAGCGGATCAACATAAATTTATCGAACAACTAGCCGCGGCAGGGGGAGGACAAATCCTTGACCCGGCGCAGTTTGACGGGATAGGAAAGCTAAAGGTTCCGGATGCCACGGGCAAGATACCCCTGTGGCCGAAGCTCCTGACGTTGGCTGTTTTGCTTTTGCCTATCGATATAGCCTCCCGTCGCTTTAACTGGAACCTAAAATGGGCGTCAGCATTAAAGCTACGTTTGGGGTTGTTGCGACAAGCTAGAAGCCAACGAGTTGAGCATGGTCAAGAGTCCTTGATCCAATCGATCAAAGAACACAAAGCAAATAGGGAACTGCTTTATCAAACGAGCGGTGGGACAGAGCCTGGGGAGCGGAGGGCGAATGAGCAGGAAAGTTCAAATACAGCAAGCGTTGCTCAGGGGAGATGGAAAAAAGCGGAAAGCTCGGAAGAGCGTGGGGAAGCTGCTGCGAGGAGCACGGAAACTAAAGTGAAAGAAACGAATAGGGATAGGGAGAGGGGGTGGCCTAAAGATGGTCAAATCAAGGTAACCAAGGAGAATTCAGAGGAAGGATTTAGTGCGAGGCTATTAGCGGCAAAGAAACGGGTCGCTGACGAGGAAGATAAGAAGAAATAGGATTGACAAGGGGGGGACGTAATTGTTAACGGGGCAAGAGTTGAAAAAACTGCGTAATAAACAGATCGTGATCCAAAATATCTTATATATTTTTTTTTTTGATTTTAATTACTTTATGTCTGATAAGACTAAATTCTCTCAAAGAATTTAGTCTTATGGCGGGCGCAATCTGCCTAATTAGTCTTATCATGAGTTTAATCACACGTAAACGAGGTGAAATTATCGAGCTAATCGTTCCTGCGATGAAACCATTGTTTGAATATGAACGAGAAAAATTAGGTATTGAATATAAGAAACTCAAAAAAAGACAAATAGTATGTCTTGTAATATTAACTGTAATGATGTTTTTTGAAGGGATTATAATTCCTAACAATGGAATAATCAATCATGGAAAGTCCATCTTGTATCATTGGTTGCCGATGTCTCTGTTGATGTTTGTTGTGCTTAATATTTCAACTTACCTTCACATTAAAAAAGTTGATAAATCTAATTTGGAAGAGCTGAAAGGCTATGCCAATAGAACGATGTTGTATGGAGTCATAGCCGGGATCGCTTTAGGAGTATTGACGATGATGGCGATTATTGTTAGGGTTATTTTTATTGTTAGGTAAGCTCTGTATTAAAAGCAGTAGTAGAGGAGTTCTAAAAATGAACATTGAACCAGTAGTAACGATGAATGATCTTAAAATCAGTTTCGGCAGCAAAAAAGTACTGAAGGGGATCAATCTGGAGATCTACCGGGGCCAGATTATCGGGTACATTGGGCCGAATGGGGCAGGCAAGAGCACGACTGTTAAAATCTTGCTGGGGTTGGTAGATGGGTACAGTGGTGAAATCAGAATCTTTGGCGAGGATATCTCAATGGGCGACGTGGAATATAAACGAAAAATCGGCTATGTCCCCGAGACGGTAGATCTCTACGAAAACCTGACTGCCTTTGAATACCTGACATTTATCGGAGAGGTTTACGGCCTGGGTTTGGAGCTGGTAAATAAGAAAGCCAAAAAACTTATGGCTATACTTGGTATAGAGGAAGTCTACCATTCAAGGATATCATCGTACTCCAAAGGGATGAAGCAAAAGCTGCTGATTATTTCTAGTATGATTCATAACCCGGATATTTTGTTTCTCGATGAACCATTAAGCGGGCTGGATGCCAATAGCGTGATGATTGTCAAGGAGATCCTGGCAGAACTGGCGGCTTCAGGCAAAACTATCTTCTATTCGTCACATATTATGGACGTGGTGGAGAAGATTAGTAGCCGAATAATCTTAATCAATGAGGGACAAATAGTAGCCGACGGAAGCTTTGTAGAGCTCCAGGAAAAGAGCAAGCAAGGTTCGTTGGAACAGATTTTTAACCAGTTGACTGGTTTTACTAGGCACAAAGAGATTGCCGGTGAATTCATCAAAGAATTACAGGAAGGGTAATGTTGTGAAAGATTTTTGGGTTTTAAAGGTCCTGGATGTTTTTGGTTTTTTTTATAGGGCAATGGGAATTGATTATGAAGTAATGAGAAAAATATTGAAGCTTAAGCTCTTAATGGATCAGAGAAGGGTACCTTCGGTACTGGTGAATTCTAAACGTAAGGATCAAGAAAATACATTCAATTCGGCGTTAATCATCTATGCGCTGATGGGTCTTACTTTTGTTTTCATTATGCTGCCGCCTTTCCCCCTCTTCTTTAAAATGAACTTAATATTTGGAATGCTGATCTTTATGGTTACGATGACTATGGTTTCGGAATTTTCGTCGCTCTTGTTGGATACAAAGGACAGGGGAATCCTGTTATCCAAACCTATAGCTGCTCAGACTGTAAATGCTGCTAAGATAACACATATTCTTATAAATTTGTTGACGATCACATTTGTCATGGCTGGACCGTCGTTAATAGTAGGACTTCTAAAGTATGGTTGGCTGTTTTTTGGTATCTATTTTTTTGAGTTGCTACTTCTCTCGGGACTTATTCTTTTTTTAACTTCCGTTCTTTATTTCATAATGCTGCTATTTTTTGATGGTGATAAGCTTAAGGATATTATTAACTACTTTCAAATCATCCTATCCTTGGTGTTGACGGTCGGATATCAGTTTACGGGTCGAATTTTTCAACTAGTAGGTCATAATATGGTTGTAAGCTTTAAATGGTGGATGTATCTGCTGCCTTCTGCCTGGTTCGCAGCCCCTTTTAGTTTAATATTGGAAAATAAGGTGGAATATAATTATTTATATTTAAGTGTAATAGGGATACTAGGTCCAATTTTGGTTCTGATAATCTATTTCGGAGTGATCATCAAATATTTTGAAAAAAATCTTTATAAGCTTGATAACGTTACGTCAAAAAAACGCAGAACAACAGAAAAAAGAGCGATAATCTATAAAAAAATAATTTCACCAATTGTGCGCAACAACCACGAGAATATTTTTTGTAGGTTTTCGCAAAACATGATTTCCAGCGAAAGAAGCATACGGCTGCGACTATATCCTAGCTTAGCGATGGCAACGTTTATGCCAATAATTATAATGGCCAATTTCTTATTGATCGGAATTACCTCGGTGAACTCTGTCTTGACAAATATGTCTCAAGGAGCGTATTACCTTTGGTTATATCTTGCTGTTTTCATGCTTTCAGTAACTCCCTTTACGTTAACATCAAGCGAGAATTACAAAGGGGCATGGATATATAAAGCTTTGCCGATCGAGTTACCTGGTGTAATTCTTATGGGAACGTTAAAGGGCTTTATCTTGAGGTATCTTATCCCAGTATTTCTGTTGGAGAGCATCCTCTTTGCTGTACCTTACGGCGCTCGGTTAATACCACATCTGATCTTGATATTCTCCAACCTTTTATTGCTAATTATTTTGCTTTTCAAGCTATCACCAAAAGAGCTGCCGTTCAGCAAAAAGTTCCAAGCTGGGGAAAACAAGAGGTTGGAGTTAGTTTTTGCTTCGCTCGCCTTCTGTGGGATGTCTGCGGTGGTGCATTACGCTTTGAGAGATTTTGGCGTTGGCTTGCTGATTTATGTTATCATAGTCCTTTCCGTGACTGCTGTTTTATGGAAAACCAGTGCCAGGATTAGTTGGAAAGATGTTTACTAAAACATATGGCAAATATCCGGGAGGAAAATCCACAAAAGCTCTGATAATCTCATTTTAGTGAGTCAGGAAGCGGAGTTGGTTATTAGGATGTCATGGAGTTCATATCTGAGCAAAGGAGTCCGGATTTCTAATGAAGGAGTTGAAATTCGCTCGTTGGAGTGCTACAATTATATAAACCGTTGAAGGGGAAGTAAAACCGCAAGACCAACCTCACAGAGAGTCGGGTAAGGTGGAAGCTCGGCAGGTAACGGAGCGGGTAAATGGGCCCCAGAGGGTGGAGCGAAAAGGCTTAGGTTTTAGTAGCTACCAACGCAAAGCCAGCGTTATTGGGCTAAGGGTGTGTTGGCACTCTGCAGGAAAGGATGCATTAAATTTGTGCATCAATTAAGGTGGTACAGCAGATTAACGTCTGTCCTTATCTAAGGGCAGACGTATTGTTTTTGTGCTACCACGATCCGTTCTATAAACATCATAACTGGGGATGAATGGAACGTGCAGAGAAAAAACCCCGCAAATTATTAAATTTGAGGGAGGCTATTATGATGAAAGATTTGAGATTAGCAGGACTTAATGCCGAACGAAGTACTATTGAGGTTAACGGGGTCATCATCGGAGGAAAAGAAATTATCTTAATGGGTGGACCCTGTGCAGTGGAATCGAGTCTCCAAATGAGTCAGTCAGCCGAAACCGTAAAAAAGGCAGGAGGTAAGATTCTGCGCGGCGGGGTTTTCAAACCACGCACCTCGCCCTATAGTTTCCAGGGTTTGGGTCTGGAAGGACTTAACTATTTAGTTCAAGCCGCTCAAGAACAGGACTTACTCTGTGTAACCGAAGTGATTGATGCCCAAAGTTTGGGTTTAGTAGTTGACAAGGTCGATATTATTCAAATAGGTGCCCGGAATATGCAAAATTTCGGACTGCTAAAATTGGTAGGTAAAATCAAAAAACCGGTTATTCTCAAAAGAGGATTGTCGGCTACTATAGAGGAGTGGTTGTTGGCTGCTGAATATATTTTAGCTGCCGGTAATCCCCAGGTTATCCTTTGTGAACGAGGAATTCGCACGTTTGAACCTAGCACAAGAAACACCTTGGATCTAAGTGCCGTCGGAGTGGCTAAAGCACTTTCTCACTTACCTGTCATTGTCGATCCAAGTCATGCAGCGGGCAGAAGAGATTTGATTTCGTCCTTGTCTAAGGCTGCTATCGCAGCAGGTGCGGACGGTCTATTGATCGAAATGCACCCGAATCCTGCCGAGGCGACAAGCGATGGACCACAGTCCTTGTACCCTGAACAGTTTGTCCAACTAGCTCGGGGACTTGGGACGGTCGCCGGATCGGTTGATAGAGTCTTTGTTTGTGGGGAACGCGAGGATGAGGATACTCTTGAATCCTTGCGCACTCAGATTGACACGATCGATCAAAGTATCATCAAACATCTAGTAGCCCGAATGCAAATTGTCGGCAAAGTAGGGGATCAAAAACGTCTGGATCGGGTGAAAGACACTAGTCGGGAAAAAGAAATAATTCAGCGCTTAGTTACCCTAGCCGAGGAGTTACAACTTCCCTCTGAGTTAGTGAAAAAGATTTATCCTTTGATTTTTGAGTTCGGAGTACAATCTCAGATCAAAAGTAAAGTAGCACTGGACAAAGAATTAGAGCTATCTTTCTATCCCCTAGGAAGTAAATAATTTAACAAATAGAAGAAACGTCATTTGTTTAATTAACCTACTTTCGTCAAGCCTGGGCAGAAATAGCCTAGGCTTTTCCCCGTTTACAAGGAGGTTTAAGATTATAATTGTCCAACAATATATAGAATTGACAGAGGTTTACTTTTTCAAGCTGGGACATGTTGGCGGGAGATATTTTTTAGCCTGCTATTAAAAGGTTTTTTAACATAATTCGCGAATCTACACTTAAACGATTCTATTGAGACATAAAATAAGGTAAAAAAGTCAACGGAAGAGGTGAACTTGTTGCGTTCGCTCAAACATCAAATCCTCATCTTGCTGCTTTGTTCGCTCGTCTTGCTGGCAGCTAGCTTCCTTGCGGTCATTGGCTGGTATATGAAAGATCGAGATGTAGCCGCAGCGATCATTAAAGCGCAAACAGATTTGGCAACATGTGGGGAAATCATTGATAAGACATATCCCGGCACATGGTCGGTGCAAGACGGGAACTTATATAAAGGCTCCAGCAAAATCAGTCTCAATAATGACTTAGTTGATCATTTATCTCTTTTAACCGGGGACACTGTGACCGTATTTTGTGGAGAGACGCGGGTTGCGACCACAGTGCGGGGGTCAAACGGCGACCGAGCGATTGGGACCAAGGTTGCCGCTAATGTAGCCCAGACAGTACTACAAAATGGTCAGACCTATTTAGGCGAGGCTACGGTAGTTGGGCAACGGTACCAAACCGGTTATGTTCCATTACGAACAGAAAGTGGAAACATAATTGGAATGTTTTATGTGGGAATTTCCCATGCCTATGAGCAGGAAATCATCACTCGATCTTTGATCACAATGGCCGAAATAGGACTTGTCTTAACTATTCTGGTGGCTCTGCTCACTTGGTTTTTTCTTCAGAAAGTTATTATTTACCCCTTGCACAATATCATGTTAGGAACTCGGGACGTCGCAACTGGACACCTAACTCAGAAAATCAAAGTTTCCGGCGCCAAAGAAATCGAAGAGTTGGAGGATGCCTTTAACCAAATGGTAGAGCAGATCCAGTCCCTAACTGGGGGAATTAACCGAGCGACCAGCAGAAATTTAGCTGATGATGACACAACTGGACTCGAACTCCATACGACTGCAGAAGCATCTGGCAGTAACAACTCAACGACTGAGTCGACTATGGAGAATACTGTGGCTATAGCGAAAAGGCCACTCTTGGGCCTAGATAATACCGAGTATATCGGCGAAGCGGGTTTGCCAAAAGGTTTGAATCAAGCCACGCTTGGTCAGATAGTACAATTTTTGCAAGCAACTCGCCGTCCCCTCTCTGCTGAGGACGTCGCGGAAGGAGTTAAGTTGACGAGAGTCACAGTACGGCGCTACCTCGAATATTTAGAGGATCGCGGAGTATTAAAATCCGAACAAAAATACGGCACAGTAGGCCGACCCGTTAAGTTATTTATCCCGTTGTAAAAAGGCTCCAGCATGGGCCTTTTTTTAATTACTTAATTCCTAATTCATTTACTAAATAATCTTAACATTTTATTAATTCACAAAATACTTTATTAATTTACCTAAACGCGACAGATCGTGCTCAGCAAGATAGACTAAATTATAAGCAATTGCTTTCATCATCTCGAATCGTGGCTGCAAGCCGTGGAAAGACACTTACAGAAACACTTTCTAAGAAAGGAGGGTAAGTTCCGAACTGTGTCAGAAGGGAATTTGTTCAGAAATGCTGAATATCGGGACTTCAGGGGGATTTGCTTACCTGAAGTAAAGAACCGGAGAACCACCCACCTATAGAAGTAGACATCTGGCCGATCGGATGAATTAAAGTAAGGAGTGATAAATATGGAACCGAAGAATTTTTCGACACCCTCTGAAATAACTTATATCTCTATACAGACCGGAATCAGAAAAGTGGGTATGAAATATTCGAATCAGTTCATATTGGCAATTTTAGCAGGAGCGTTTATAGCTTTCGCAGCCGAAGGATCAAACATGGCAGCCTTTAATTTATTTGCAAGGCCTGAAACCTATGGCCTTGGGAAAGTACTAGCAGGTGCTATCTTTGGAACAGGCTTGATGTTGGTTGTCTTAGCAGGGGGAGAATTGTTCACAGGAAATACCATGATTTTAGGCGGAGTCTTAGATGGGAAAATTAAGTTTAGTGGAATGCTAAAAAATTGGTTTTTTGTATACTTCGGTAATTTTGTAGGTTCCTTACTTCTTGCTTATATGATGGTTCATTCTGGGCTATTTAACAGTGGTGCTAATGTTTTGGGTGGGATAACTATCAAAATAGCATCCTATAAAGTGGGATTGCCCTTTATGTCTGCTTTCTATTTAGGAATTATGTGTAATATGTTAGTTTGCCTAGCAGTTTGGATGGCCTATGGTGCCAAGGATATGGTCGGTAAAATGTTTGCAATTTTCTTCCCAATCTGGTTATTTATCACCTCTGGTTTTGAGCATAGTATCGCCAATATGTATTACATTCCAGCGGGTATATGGGCAAAAACAAATCCAGCTTGGGTAGCTGAAGCTCATTTAACACCGGCCGCGCTGGCAAATTTAAATTGGGGAACTTTTATCGTAAATAATCTAATTCCGGTAACACTTGGCAACATTGTAGGAGGATCGATTTTTGTGGCGGGTGTCTATTGGTTTGTTTATATAAAGAATGATACAAATAAAGAATGTGTACCAGCAAATCAAGCTAAGTCAAATGCCGCTAAATAAAATAAAGCTAACTCTTTAGATAGAGTGGTACAGCCACTAAAAAACGTCTGTCCTTACAAATAAGGGCAGACGTTTTAGTGGCATACTATCATTTGCAAGTAGTAATGTCTAACAGAGCACTAATTGGGCAATAACGAATTGCCCCTGTAATAAGTGGAACAAAACCAATTATGCCCCACCAGTTCCTAAAATACAGACCTAAAAAAAGAATTATTGCGCCAACTACAAGCCTAATAAACTGCTCAGTTTTGCCAACGTTACATTTCATCTTAAATCACCTCGATTATAGTGTGTCCCTCCTTGGAATAATTACGCGGAGGAACTTCGAGCAAGACGCTACTCTGGCGATGCTTTCGCCGTTATTGTCGCTCTCCAAGCGGCTGCATATTCTTCAAACGTCTTCTGGACGGTTGCACCGATTTGTCGGTAAGCTCCGTCATTCAGGTTTGCCAGAGAGGTGCGAATGGACCACCTCGGACCGTCAAATCCGCCGCCATTAAGGAGCACGATGGACGATTCTTCCGCTAACCGAAAGAGAATGTCGATGGGTTCATAGTTTGCTTGTAAATACTCAACGAATTCGTCTCCATACTTTTTCTTAGCCCAGACTAATAAATCAATTTGACTGTAGTAAGCGGCGTCAAACGGATCGTTGCGTAACTTGAGGCCAAAGCCTTCGTACAATAATTTTTGTCGTTGGTGACAAATTTCTTGTGTCAACTGTTTGTATTGGTTCTCTTTGTCAAGCAGTGCGAAGAGCGCAAAGAGAACCATTTGAACTTGCTGAGGGGTTGATAAACCCGCCGTATGATTCAGAGCAACTTGACGACTGTCTGCCACGATCCGATCTATAAAATGAATTTGGTTAGGATCTAAAGTTATTGTTCCATAGCGCTTCGCCAAGGTTTCCACTTGCGCGGGAGGCAGTTCTTTCAGCAATTGATCAAAGATATTGTCCTGATGAACGGCGATGACTCCAAGACGCCAACCCGTGGCTCCAAAATATTTGGAAAACGAGTAAACCCCGATGGTATTATAGGGTAGATCAGCCATAAGAGAACGAAAGTTATCTACAAATGTGCCGTACACATCATCAGTAATCACCATTAATTTGGGATTGTGGTTTTTAACGACTTTTATTAAATGTTGCTGCGACGAGGTTTTTATAGCTACTGAGGGTGGATTGCTGGGGTTAACAACAAAAAGAGCTTTGATGCTGGGGTCTATTAATTTATCAAGCTCTGAGTTGGGATATTGCCAAGTATGGTCACCTTGTTCATCGACTTCTAGGGCATAAATTTCGATAACTTCAAACTGATAGCGCGATAAATGAGGAATTTCAAGATAAGGTGTAAAGGTTGGTACCATAAGTGCAATCTTATCCCCCACGGAAAGTAAATGATTGGCAATCAGAGAGTCGAAAATGTAACACATGGCTGCAGTGCCACCTTCAACAGCGAATAAGTCGTATTTGCCGGGTGGAGAAATTTCATTACACATCTCTTGAATCAGATACTTGTGCACAATCTGTTCAATATGCACGAGCATTCGATCTGGTACAGGGTAGTTATCTCCGACGATCCCATCAACGAGTTCATGCACCCAAGCATCTAGGTTAAACCCTAGATTGAGGGCTCCATAATTAAGGATGGCTTTGAGGAAGTCTACTCCGGGTGCGTTGGGGTGTTGTTCAGTATAGTCCTTCAGACGGGCTGAAATGCCTTCTTTTTTAGGCATACCTGCTAGGTCGTTATCATTCCAGACGCTGCGGGTTTCCTCCATGGCAAAGTGCCCTAAGGTGAAGAACGCTTCACGCGGTGTTGCTGCAATCCAGTTCGGGTTGCCTCTTCCGGCATTTAGCATTGACCAAATGTTTTTATTTCCACGGTCATCGGCGAGACTAATCAATTTATTCTTAAGTTCAAATGGGCTGAGTTTTTCGTAAGTGCGTTCCATTTTTCGGCGTTGGGCATTGTCGCTAGTAATGGTTATCATCCTCCTTGGGCATAATTAAAACTCTTAAGGGTACTCTTTGCTGTAGTTGCTACATTTATTCACTTGTTAAAAAAGTCAATCTGAAAGTTGAGCTTAGGTATGGCAGACCATGATTTCTCACAAGCTTTCGATAGGGTCTGCCATACCTAAACTTCAAGAAATCACTAAATCTTAAGAAGTTCGTCTAATATTCTTAACCGATTTCAAAGGGACGGAGTGTATACTATCTTTTGGAGAGGTGAAAGTTAGGGAGGACGGATTTATGATAAGAAGATCAATCTACTCAAGTACGGTCCTACATGTATTCTTGTGGGGATTAATGAGCGTGGTTTCGGTATGGGCCGCCTATCATGGCATATCAAATTGGTCAGATAGAGTACAAAGAGGATTTTGGGATCAGATGGGCATGGTCTCGCTCTTTGTAATTATTGGCTCGGTGTCTGTCTGGCTGCTCAAAGAGCAGATTATCAAGGTCAAATTGAAAAATCGTGAGGGATTTCTATGGGCCAACGGTTCAGTGATTAAAGGACTGCGCGAGGCCCATGTTGCCTTGGGCTGGTTGGCCTTTGATCTGGGGCTTGGGCACAGTGTCTATTTTATGGTAAATCTACCAACCAGAATGAACCGCGTCTACAGCGGGGTCATTGCCTTGGCGGCGATGACCGTCTTAATTATTACCGGTTTGCTGTATCGGCATAAGATCTTGAGTTTTAGAACTATCAAGAAGTGCCATTTGGTTATTTCTGGAGTATTCGGAATACTTTTAGTCGCTCATATTTAATAATTTTGGTTATTTCTTCGTAAATGGAAACTTCCTGCTTGAAAACAGCAGGTATTTATTGGACTTTACCGAATGATGAATATAAGATTACTAGTACAAAAAAAGTTAGGGTTATTAAATATAGGCAGGGTCTATTTGGTTAAACGAAACAAGTCCCTGTGAAACAAATATTTGAAAGGTGTGAGATATGAATGTCAGCTAAACCATTGCGTATCTATTCTGAACAGTGGACCCCAACGGAGGAACAGCTTAAGAGCATATTTCCCATTGATGATTTAATATCAGAAATAGGAAAGGATCCCGGCATTGAGGTCTTTACAGATGATGAAATACGGCTAAAGTTGCCCGCTCAATATAACATATCTATTCAGGCCAGAGCACATAATCAATCCCTTATTGAACTTCTACATGAATATTATGAGACTTATAAATATAAGCCTGAGCTTGCAGGGTTATTAGGGGTACAATTGCCACAAATCATGTGGGTTGATACGTTAGGTTTTGAAGATAACCTCATCAGTCTCCATATATCTAAGCTCAACAAACAAGAGATTTTTATTAATGATATTGTATTAGTCAAAAATGATAACTTCGACCCTTTAAGTGATGCCATCCATGACAAGGTATTTGCTAATTTACGCAAGTTTGCTAAGGACCAAGGGGCTAAATATCTGTCGGGTTATGCAGCTAATAAAAGTATGCTGAATTTATTCAAAGGTAAAGGGTTCAAAGAGGATAAGCGCGAGGGTATGGGTAATGATTATCTTTGGGGAATAGCTGTCGTGATGGGTGAGCAGTTACCCTACTATACGGAGTTGTGATTTCTTATGACAAATAAAATAACGATCTTCTCAGATTTCTTATGACCCTTTTGCATGATTGGGAAAGTCCCACTTGACCAGTTGGCCAAGGATAGAAATTTAATCATTGAATGGAAAGCCTTTGAGCTAAGGCCGGAAGGTTTGGAAATCCCGCCCAAATCAGCGGAATATATCGCCCGGGCGAAAGCGGGTATTGCAAATTTGAGTCGGAAATACGGACTGCACATGACCTTTAATGATCAGAGTAAACACTCTAGATTAGCTTTGGAAGGGGCTAAATTTGCGGAAGAACATAGACTTGGCAATGAATACCATGATGCAGTTTTTGCGGCTTTATTCCAAGAGCAAAAAAACATCAATGACCCGAAGGTTTTGACTGACCTAGCCCTACAGATCGGACTAGATCCAGAAGAATTTATGAAGGCACTCGTTAGTCGAAGCTATGAACAAGCTGTAGCTCAGGATATAGAAGAAGCCTACCGGCTAGACATTCACAGTGTGCCTTGTTTTATCGTTGAAGGTCGCAAGGCTTTTGGAGTTCAGAGCTACGAGGCTTTGGAGAAACTTTTTCAAGGGGGTGATCCTCACCTGATACAGCTCTAACAAATTAAACGACTATGGCCTGAGACAAGTCAGTTGGAATATTTGGACATTTTTACTACCATCTTTTAACATGATGGTATATTATTGATGTATAAACATATGGCTTTGGAGTATGAGTAGGGGAGGTATTTAGAGATGGATTTGACCGATGAACAAAAGAAATCATTACAAGGACAGGGCTATATAGCCAGTAGAGACGGTGTCCATTTTTCCTGCCGGATTTTGATACCAGCGGGCAGAATGAATGCTCAGGAAGCACGAAAACTCACAGAAGTATCTGAGAAATATGGAAAAGGCTATTTTACCCTTACCCAAAGACTGAACGTAGAACTTCCTTGGCTACAGTATCAGGATCTTGAAAATGTAGCCAAGGAGCTTAAGGAAGCGGGTTTATCGATTGGGGGTACGGGGTTAAGGGTAAGACCCGCCCATATCTGTAAAGGGAATGTCTGTAAAATGAGCATGTTTGACACCGAGGAGGTTGCCAAGCAAATCGATGAACGCTTCTATAAGGGGTATTATGATGTAAAACTGCCTAATAAATTTAGAATCTTAGTCAGTGGGTGTGGTAACGGTTGTACGAAGCCCCTCCTCGGATGTATCGGTATACGAGGTAGAAAACCAGACCAAGTTGCCATTTCTCTGGGAGGCAAGTTTGGCAAAGATTACGTCATAGGACGTGAATTACCCGGTCTCTATTCAATTAGTGAGGCGTTGGATATTAGCGAAAAGGCGATATCTTATTATCGAGTCAACGGTGTACCAGGTGAACGCTTTGCCAGGACTGTGGAAAGAATTGGTTTTGAAACCGTAGGGAGTGCCCTCACGGGTCTAGCTCTTTCAAAATTTAACAATATGTAACACGCAAATAAACCTATTCCATCGTCAATAAAACTAGGGGCTGAGATTCTTGTGGTTCAAGAGTTTTCGCACCTAGTTTTGTCTATGGCTGAACTAAATGATCCGAATTTTGAGAAAATATTACATAAGGGAGCGGGACGTTGGATTTAAAACAAAAACTAGAAAATTTACCTAATTTAGTT
>OMOF01000554.1 GCA_900290375.1 Candidatus Desulfosporosinus infrequens | reverse complement strand
CTTTTCCATCCATTTGTCAAAGGCATAATGAAGAAATAGATTTGCTAAAACCGGACTTATAACTCCACCCTGCGGGGTTCCTTTTGTCCGTTCCTCGACTGTTCCATCGGGCATTTGAAATGGAGCCTTAAGCCATCTTTCAATGTATAAGATGACCCAAGGATTGTCCGTATGTTTGCAGACTGCCTTCATTAGCAATTCGTGGTCAATGTTATCAAACAACCCTTTAATATCGAATTCCAGAACCCAATCATATCTCCAGCATCGCTGGCGAGTAACCTTGAGTGCATCAGCAGCAGACTTACCCGGGCGGTACCCATATGAGTCAGAATGAAAATAGGGTTCCACCAGTGGCTCAAAATAGATTTTCGCTACCATCTGCGCTACTCGATCTGCCACAGTTGGCACACCAAGCATGCGCGTTCCGCCATCTTTCTTCGGTATTTCTACCGCCTTTACAGCTGGTGGAAAGTAGCTACCTGATACCATCCTGTTCCAAATCTTATACAGGTTGTTCTTTAAATTACCCTCGAACGTTTCTAGGTCCTCTCCATCAATACCGGCCGCACCTTTATTCGCTTTTACTCTCTGAAATGCCTCCAGCACTACATGCTTGGAGATTCCATAGGACTTTGTTCCGTTCATTGGTTCCTCCCTTTCGGTTGACCACTGTTCAAAACTGGATAACACAACCCCTTCGCTTCCCTCCCATTACAGGAGTCTCATCACTACTACGGGTTATTCCGCCCCTATACTTCGCATCGGTACTCTCATCCTTGTGGGTCTTCCACTTGGATTTCTCCCTTAACATCAAAGTCGTAGGTTCCCACGTTCCACACAGAAGCCTGTGCTAAGTTCACGCCACCTTTATGCCGGTCACCATCTGATCAGTAAACAGGTTTCTTCCAGATTTATCCCAAGGTAAGGGTGCCCCTTGGTTTTGATGACATCCGATAGGTTTCGACACGTGATCAGTGGTTCAATAATTCGTCTCCTTAGCACGTACCTAACGAGATCAAGTCTCGTCTTTTCCTTAACGCTCACTACCGTGGCTTTTGACCAAAGCAGCTTAAGGTGGTTTGGAATCTCTACCTGTATAGCGATTCCGAAGGGCCAACCTTCATCTTCTGTGCAGCATAGCTGCTATTCATGCGACACTAATTGTCGCAATGAACGCGCCTTCGTGGCGCACCACCCTTCCCCAATCTTGGAATGGGCGGGGTTAGTGGATATGAGCGGTTCTAAAAAGAAAGAACATTCGAGCCTACTAGGACACCAATCCTCTTCTAAGTCATTCCTTACCGTCCGGACCGGACGAATCCTTTACTACTCAACAACCAACTTCACCATGATGACCGCAGCAGCTGGAACCGCGACGAATTTTAATCCAGTTGTTTCTGAAGACCATTCCTAATTTAACTAAGAAAGGTTCCTTGCTTCGGTGCCAATTGCTGAAAACGGCCTGAATACTAGGCCGAAACTGACTTTTCTCCCCATCACCGTGCCTGTGCGGGTGTTGATGGTGGTGGGAGTGTTCATGATCCTGATCATCCATTTTTCTCACCTCGAATCCATCTTCCTAGAGATTCAACCCACCCAGCAAATCACTTAACTACCCCCAGAGCTTCTTTTCCAAACCGGTACACCCTTCCCTGATAGGGGAATGGTTGGGGCTGCTTATTTAGCAGAAAGTGAGGGCTAAGGTGCTGGATCACTCCTGCTCTAATTCTGCCTTTTGTGTATCGCTGTCAAAGCCAATTTGCCAAAAGCACATATCAATTATTTTCATCGGCGGGTACTCCACACCGTGTTCGCTTATCTTCAGGCGTACAGCTTCAAAGTCATCATAATAATGCTCATAAAACTGCAGCAGTCCTGCGACAGAACGCTTGGAAAACTGTCCAGAGGCAATACCTGTGCTGCGAAGTCCGCTTTTAAAATACCGGTCATACGCCGGTACACAGCCAAACACACCCAGCAATATCTTTGTGATCAACGTATCGGAGGAGTTTCGACCATTTTCATTTTCGAAATCGGTTGTTTTGTTGCGATAGATTTTCGAGATTTTCTGGTTGAGTTCAAACATTCGATTTATGTACTCGTCATTGTGTGCAATCTCCCGTATGTTTGTGCTGCGTAAAATGTGATATCGCCCGTTAAGCATTAAATGCACAACCTCAAGATGCACCTTATAATCCTTTTGAAGCAGGAATGCTGCTCCTCGGAACATTCCCCAACTTGCTAAATAGTTAGAGAGGTGCAGACACATTAAGTCAATGGATTCGTCGTCAGTTGTGGATTGATACCTAGTAAAAAAAGAATAGCAGTGCTCCCATGACCGATATCTGTGGTTCTCTATATTGTGTTGAATTCTCCGATAGGGTACCTCAGTTCATCCATAACCTGACAAGACCTCCTTTAAAATACGGCTGAATTTCTTATTCAACTACTTGAAGTAAGCTTAAAATCACACCACAAATACCATTCACACCAGTCTCTCATAATTCACTTGTTTAGCAGTACGCCACCCCAGCTGGGCTACGCCATGGACTGGATGCAATATTTCTCTATGGTAAAATACTAATAACCATGATATATGAAAACTAACCTGTCATGCGTGACATTACCCCGTCGGGGTGCTTCCACGCGAAGTCACGTCCTTATGAAACCTCACTCTTCCCACGTTTCCCATAAACCTTGTTCTTTCCGCATGTAGACAATTTGCCCTATGTGATATGCATTGTGAATTGCCAAATGCGCCAATGATGACCACCACAATTCGTCACTATCTGGAGTCTGACTATCCAACTTCTCATCATCACATTCGATGATAGCCTCTTCCCATTGTGCAAATAGATTATCTAATTTATTCCTCAAATCATCCCATACCTCTGCAATTTCACCAGAATCGTTACACTCAAACGTCTCTGCAATGGATTTTACAATTTTTGGCACACTACCTTGCTTAATCATCGTTATCGAAACGTTTCGATAACGATGAAACCCGAGTTCAAGTCTTACATGAAGAGCATCGCAAGGCAACCTCTGAGAGTTGGATGTGGATCTACCGTTCTGGAGAACTTTGCGATGTGCCTCCAGTCATCTTATTCAACTACCAAACGACACGGGGCGGCTATCATCCCAAAGAGTTTCTCTCAGGGTATAGTGGAAACCTGACGACCGATGGGTATCAAGCCTACCGCGGTCTTCCCGAGGACGTCGTGATTTCTGGGTGTATGGCTCATGCTCGGAGGAAATATGACGAATGCTTGAAGAGTGTCCCCCAAGAAAGTCGGAAAGGGACGACGGCGGATGAAGCCCTGAAGCGCATTGCTTTACTCTATAAGATTGAAGCCTTGTTAGCGGATAAACCGACTGAAAAACGGTATGAAGAACGGTTGAAACAAAGTAAGCCGATTCTTGATGCTTATTTCGAATGGCTAAAATCCATCGTTGGAACTATTGACTCTGGCTCCATAATCGGTAAAGCCATTAACTATTCCTTAAACCAACAAGATTATCTCGAACGCTATCTTCTGGATGGCAGTATTTCCATCGATAATTCAGCCGCAGAACGATCTATACGCATTTTTGCTACAGACCGTAAAAACTGGGAGTTCTGCAATACACCCAATGGGGCGAAAGCTAGTGCGACTATCTATTCGATCACTGAAAGTGCGAAAGCCAATGGATTGAAACCTTATGAATATATTGTTCATATATTAGAGACAATCCCCAAACACTACATGGGAACAAGTAAAGACTTCTTACAAGATCTCTTACCCTGGTCCGACAAACTCCCTGAAAACTGTAAATCTCAGAAAAAGAATAGTTAACCAGAACTGAGCCTTTCTTG
>OMOF01000542.1 GCA_900290375.1 Candidatus Desulfosporosinus infrequens | reverse complement strand
CGTCTTCTTCATAATCACAGCAGCAACGATAATCACAACAACCCCAATCGCGCCATACATAAAATACTCTTTACCTTTGGAAGTCTTCGGTAGTAAATCTTCTTCCAACGTCAGTCACTTCCGATCGTTGCCAGTTGATTAAAGGATTGATAAACGCCCATAGGGTTTGAAGGTGTTCGGTTATAATTCAACCTTGTGTTCGTTCCAATCGCAAGTATTGGACCAGGAGTAGAAGCAGCAGCCAGTATGCCATAATGTGGCGGGTTTTTCTCAAAAGTCCTCCACGCGCCCAAAGGATTAGCAGCGGTAGCGGGAAGGACTATAGGAGGGAATACAACCATCCCTGGTATAGTCCATAACAGTTTCATAGTCTAAACCTCTCTCTCTTAGCTATTTCCAAGGGAAGGATAGCTAGAAGGAAGGTTCCCGTTTTGATCCCTTCCTACCAGCGTTCCGGCGAACTTAGAAGCACTATTGGACAATGTTGAAATAACGCTGGTGCTTCCGGTATAGTAGTAAACCAGGATAAACAAAACAATCGCAACCCCCGAAATTTTAAGAATTTTTTCAGCCATTTTATTTGGCACCTCCATATAAAATTTTTACGGTTCCTGAAAAGCCATTTCCCAAAGCTTCAACAATTTGAGTGAAGGGAACATAGTTATAAACCAGCATAAACAAAAGGAGAATTAGGAGGATCTTATAAAAGAGTGACCGCAATTTAAGAACCTCCTTTGACCAGCAGCGGGCCAACTTTTGACCAGTTAAGCATGACCATACCTAGTAAGATCATACCAAGCAAAGCAATAATAATATGGACGTTCTTTCCTCCTGCTTCAACAATAATCAGAAGGATAACAATAATTACACCAACGACAGTAAGTTCCATTGTTAACCTTCCTTTCCTGTGAAGCCCGCCCATGCCATCGTAAATTTATTGTTAGGACTTGTATAGATATAAAGTCCTAAAATAATAATCAGTAGCAGCCATACAATATTCATAGTTTTCACCTCATTAGGTACTAGGAATTGGATTACCGTAAACATCAGTGACAACACCCTTACCAGTGTTTGAGTTTGGCAGCGCGCCATAGAGTAAACCTGATAACATAGCTCCGGTTGTACCTAGAACACCACTTATTAAAATGATCGCACCAATAACAACCAGGACTAAAGCAAAGGCTGGATTATTCCCCATTTGTCCCCTCCTTGTAGGCTGCTTGAACTAGTGTAGAATTGGGAAGTACATTAGTCGCACCAGGAACGGAAATATTTTGAGATTGNNAGCATCCAAAGTATCTTCAATATTAGTAGTTGGTTGATTTGGATGGTCCTTCTGATAAGTATCCAAAAAGTTTTTAAGACTAGCGTATACCCTCCCCAACTCATTCACAGCCAGAATAATAATGATCCCTTTAGCCATGTCAATGTTGGAGTTACTCACATTCTGGATGTAAAACGCTGA
>OMOF01000788.1 GCA_900290375.1 Candidatus Desulfosporosinus infrequens | reverse complement strand
GTTTTTATTGGCCGCCTGACTCGTGAGCCAGAGCTCAAATATACACCGGCGGGTCTAGCCGTGACGAAGTTTACCATTGCAGTTGATCGGAGATATAAAAACAAGCAAGGTGAAAAAGAGACCGATTTTATCGACATTATCTCATGGAGACAGTTAGCCGAAATATGTGCTAATAATCTCGATAAAGGTCGTTTAGTATCGGTTGAGGGTGCACTGCAAATTCGCAGTTATCAGGATAAAGAAGGTAACAAACGAAAAGCGGCTGAGATTGTGGCGGATAATGTGTTCTTCCTTGATCACAAGAAAGATAATGATTCAGGTGGTAGTCAAGGCCAGCATCGATCATCAGGAACGTCATCTTTCGGACATGAAGTAGCATTGGATGATGATATCCCTTTCTAGGAAAATGGAGTGGGATGATATGAAAAATTTAAAAGGGAGGTGAGGCCCCTGCGCGTTATGTGCAGGGGTGTTGAGTATGGGCAGAGGAAATTGGATACCTAAAAACGCTGGTTACGAGATCGCTGACTATGGGGGATTTTATGTTGAGGACAACCCCAACGATCCCTATTTTTCAGACGATTTTACGTCGCTGATCTCCAAGGAATTACCTGAGTTATTCTCCGGTTTTGAGAAGGCGAGAAAATGGGAACATGATGGACTAGTCGTTTTAGAAAACGAGCACGCTCAAATCGTGATCGGGGATTAGTGATCCCTAATACAAGCAGCTTTCCATACTCAGAGCTTGGCAAAAGGAATCTGCGCCGATACCTAGAGGGGTTAAAATCGTTGCTTATGAAGTATTACCCCGATCAGGTCCATTTCAGAACGGGACCCTGGACGAGTGGCGTACTGAGGGTGGCTATGTGAATAGAGAGAAACATTCTCCTTCTCACGACTAAGCCTTTTTCGCACCTGTCCTAAACGTTGGTACTATAAATACGTTTTGCGACAGGACGATCCTGCAGGGCCTCCGGCAGTTCTAGGGAAAACAGTTCATAAAGCGAACGAGCTGTGTATAAAAGGTATTTCATTGGATGATGCCGTAGTAACAGCTTACTTAGAAGAGGGTGATTCAACTGTGGACAAATCCACGGTCGAATCAATGGTTAAAACGGCCCTGAGTTACCATTACAGGGGGCCAGTGGAACAACATTTTATTCTGCAATTGACAAAGGGAATAAAGCTTCAAGGGTACATCGACCTCATTCCCACCAACGGTCAAATTCCAACGGTCGTTGATTGGAAAACGGGATTTAAACTCTACAAGGTGCTCGATACATGGGGCAGCCGTCATGGAGCAAACCGGAGCAGAGATCGTAAAGGGAGTTCTAGCGTTCTTGCGGTTCAAGACAACGCGAACAGCCCTGATTGGTCGCAAAGAAGCTTCACAGGCCAAAGCGTGGGCGATCAAAGCCGCCGAGGACATCCAAAAAAGACTTGAACTCCTAGCAATATTAGAGCCGAACGAGGTATTTCCCGCCAAACCTTCACCAGCATGCGGGAATTGTCCGTGGAGTGTACAGTGCTTGCGAGCTGATTTAAAGGCTCGTTTAATCATTTGATTTTAAAAAGGGAAGGGGGATCTTCTTATGTCAGATATTGAAATTAAAAGTTACCAAGAGGCTATTGACATGGCTAACGAGATCGAACGCTACGAGGCAGCCGTCAAGCAAATGAAAGAGGTACTCAAGACATTCGTAGAGAAAGTGGGTCTTCCAGTGGATACAGGGGAG
>OMOF01000269.1 GCA_900290375.1 Candidatus Desulfosporosinus infrequens | reverse complement strand
AGATTACACAGATTAACACAGAATAAATACATTTTGGCTCTAAACTACAAATCGCTTGTAACTTCAATTTGTCTGTGTGTTTCTATCTAATCGTTCTTAATCTGTGTAATCTGTGTAATCTGTGTAATCTNNNAATTCCCCAAGGCGTATTTACAGTGTTTTTCCTTGTAGGTATAAAAAAATGCGGGATTTTAGGATAAAATTCTTACCAATCAGAATTATATAGCCCGGAATATTGATTTGTTGCTGATCCTTATAAAAATGATCATCCCATCCTTCTTTTGACAATATTTATGATGGCGAGTATAATATATCTAATTAAATATTCGTAATAAGCTCGAAGAATGTGAGGAATAGCTCAGTGAACCGTTCAGAGAGAAAGGCCATTGCTGGGAAACGCAATGTTCCTCAGAATAAAGGTGGTACTACGAAAGCTTTTCGTCCTTTGCCAGGATGAAAGGCTTTTTTCAGTCGGTTTGAGGAGGAAGCATCGAGGCAATTCCGCTATCAACTGGGATAGACGACAGGGACTGGGTCCGGATGCAAGAAGGGACGGTTCTTATTTGCATCTGGCTCATCCATATTGATGACTAACCTCAAACGTCCCGTTCGAGTCTTGCACAAGCCCTTAGAGTTCATATGCTCCTTAAGCATAGAAATTCCTCAGGCGTAGGTCGACGGAGTTAGGCGCGAACTCTATTTAGTTCAATTTACAGAATTTGCACTTGCAAGGCGTGAGTCGACGGAAGTTAGGTGTGAACGGAGGTTAGGTACGATCTGAGTTCTAGTGTCGCTATGTGCGTGCTTGGCACAAAGCTGTGGCGAGGCATCAAGACGGGACGGTTTCTCCCTTACATCTAAGCAAATCCCACCTCACCAGGTTGCTACGCCGCGGATCGGGTGACAAAAAGTGGATGTATAGAATTTGCATCCAAAGAACCCTCCCCATTTACATGCATCGGCATGCAAGAAAGAACCGTCCCTGTTTGCACCCCGTTTGCACCGGTCCCCGTTTGCATGGCATGCAACGAAGAACCGTCCCTGTTTGCACTGTTTGCGTCCATATAGTTGAGATAAAAGGAGTTAGGAAAAAACAATGGTAGAAAAAGAAAAAGTAGAGATGGATAAAGCGTATGACCCTAGCCTTGTGGAGGGGAAGTGGTATCAATATTGGGAAAAAAGTGGGTTTTTCCATGCTGAGGTGAACAAGGAGAAAGAAGCGTTCAGTATTGTGATGCCTCCGCCGAATGTTACGGGGGCGCTTCACCTTGGGCATGCCATGGATAGCACGATTCAGGATATTTTGACGCGTTTTAAGCGGATGCAGGGCTATAATACGCTTTGGTTGCCGGGGACGGATCATGCAGGAATTGCGACTCAAGCCAAAGTAGAGGAACAGTTAGTTAAGGAAGGAACGAGTCGTCACGAACTGGGGCGGGAGAAGTTTATAGAACGGGTCTGGGAATGGAAAAGGCAGTATGGTGGACGCATTACTCAACAGTTGCGCCGTTTGGGTGCTTCTTGTGATTGGCAACGTGAGCGGTTCACGATGGATGAAGGGTGTTCGCAAGCGGTTCGGGAGGCTTTTGTTGATCTTTATAATAAAGGCTTAATTTATCGAGGGAATTATATTATCAATTGGTGCCCGAAATGTCATACTACGATTTCGGATATTGAAGTAGAACACGTTGACAGGGAAGGGAACTTATATCATCTGCGATACCCGGTAAAAGACAGTGACGAGGCGTTGATTGTGGCAACCACTCGGCCAGAAACAATGCTCGGGGATACGGCCGTGGCGGTTCATCCTGAGGATGAGCGATATCGTCACTTAATCGGGAAAACGTTGCTCCTTCCCCTTACGGTGCGGGAAATTCCGATTATTGCGGACGATTATGTAGATCGAGAGTTTGGGACCGGTGCCGTGAAGATCACTCCGGCGCATGACCCTAACGACTTTGAAATTGGGTTGCGTCATCACTTGCCTCAGATTGTCGTTTTAGACAAAGAAGCCAAGATGAATGAAAATGCAGGCCGTTATCAGGGAATGGACCGTTTTGACGCTCGTAAAGCCGTAGTGGAAGATTTAAAAACGGCAGGGGTTCTGGTCAAAATCGATGCTCATGCCCATGCAGTTGGAGAGTGCTATCGTTGCGATACCGTGATTGAACCGATGGTTAGTAAACAATGGTTCGTTAAAATGGGGCCTTTAGCGGAACCTGCGATTGATGTCGTCCGTGATGGGCGTTTGGAGTTTGTTCCGGATCGATTTGATAAGATTTATTTAGGTTGGATGGAAAACATCCGGGATTGGTGTATTTCTCGGCAGCTCTGGTGGGGACATCGCATCCCAGTTTGGTATTGCGAAGCTTGTGGTCAGGAAATCTGCTCAAAGGACGAACCGTTGACTTGTCCGAGCTGCGGAGCTAAGCAACTGAAGCAAGATCCTGACGTCTTAGACACCTGGTTTTCTTCGGGACTTTGGCCTTTTTCCACCTTAGGATGGCCGGAAAAAACGCCCGAACTCGAACAGTTCTATTCGACGTCTGTGTTGGTAACCGGGAGGGATATTATTTTCTTTTGGGTTGCGCGCATGATTTTCATGTCTATGGAGTTCATGAAGGAAGTGCCTTTCCCTAAAGTCATGATTCACGGACTGGTATTGGACGCCAAGGGGCGGAAGATGAGCAAGTCCCTCGGCAATGGTGTCGACCCGATTGAAGTGATTGAACAGTATGGGGCAGATACTCTGCGGTTTATGCTGATTACGGGCAATACTCCGGGCAATGACCTGCGTTTTCATCCGGAAAGGTTAGAGGCGACGCGGAATTTTTCCAACAAAATTTGGAATGCTTCTCGTTATGTGCTGATGAATTTAGAAGACTATGAGGAGGTACCCCGCGGAGAACTTACCCTTGCGGATCGTTGGATTCTTTCTCGTTATTCATCGACTGTGGAGAACGTCACGGTTGCTCTAGAAAACTTTGACCTTGGTGAAGCCGGGAGATTACTTTATGAGTTTATCTGGAATGAATTCTGTGACTGGTATATTGAACTCACTAAGCCTCGTTTGTACAATAAGGAGGATGTGTTAGCGCGGCGTACCGCACAATCCGTACTGTTCGAAGTCCTCGAAGGGACCTTGCGGCTTTTACATCCGTACATGCCTTTCCTGACCGAGGAAATATGGCAAAATCTCCCTATGCGGAGTGGAAACAGCATGAAAAGCATCATGATGCAGCCGTGGCCTGAAGTACCCATGTATCAAGATGTGCTGGCGGAGAAAAATATGACCTTACTCATGGA
>OMOF01000574.1:2289-2432 GCA_900290375.1 Candidatus Desulfosporosinus infrequens | reverse complement strand
CACTGGATGAAGTCATCCAATATTGCAAACGCGATCTGAATGACAGCGGCTTATATAAATTCCTATGTTTTTATAAAATCCGCATTAATATGAAAATTGGCGTGTTTCCCACAGCTCTGGAGGCCATTAAAAATATAAAAACG
>OMOF01000574.1:0-2279 GCA_900290375.1 Candidatus Desulfosporosinus infrequens | reverse complement strand
CTTGGATTTAATCCGGAAACTTGTTCCGACATCAGCCAAAGCGGTTGATAATCAGCCGATTTATGCCTTAGCCTATTCTCTTATGGCAACTCTGCAGCATCATTTTGGCATTGAAGACGGTGGGAAGAAATATTATGCTCTAGCATTAAACCATTCCCGGAATAAACTTCAGGATAAACACACCTATTATGAGATTCTAAAAAAAAGCGATATGTATTTCTCGTATCCGTTTACTAAATCCATGCATTCTCAGTGTATCGCCTTTTTTGAAGGTAGTGGGAGTGATCATGACGCGGCAGAGGTTTATTTGAATCTAGCTACTGAAATAATGTTCAATGAAAAAGAATCCTTTGACAAGGCAAAGCCTTTTTTTGAAAAGGCGCTCAGAATATTTGAGAATACCCCAAACTGGAAGCTGGCTTATGTGAAAAACAATCTGGCAATTCTCTATATATTATATAGAGGGGATTTTGAAACAGCTGCTTCTCTTCTGGAAGCTGCTCTTTTAGTGGGAATGTCATCATTCACATATTTCACGCTCTATTTGAACCTGTGCATGTGTTATCTGATACTGCACGGGCCTGCAAGTATGCTATTTCATAGTGCTTATGTGGGCTTTGACAAGTATCACAAGCTCGTTTCAAGCAGAAAAAACGCAACTCAATATGATGATATTTATAAACAAATCACTGATCTGATTATTCTGGAGCACTCAGGACATAAAGACGAAGTCAACGCCAAGGCTCGAACCGTCCTTTCTCAAAGCTCTTCGAGGTTTTTTGCCCCTGTGTTGCAGGGAATAATAAAAAGAACCGATAGTTCCCCCAGTGAGGATACAATATATTCAGACAACGTCAATTTATACATGAGTCTGAATAAATACAGGATATTTTTAGCGGAATTCAGATTCTGGGAATAGCTAATCGCTTGCAGGCAGTAGTGATGATCAAGTTTAATGTGTCTTTGTAAGACAAGCCATATTGCTGCCCGACTATATAAAAAGCTCCTCCTCTAAATAATGCCGNNTCCTAGTGAACCTGTAATCAAAACGCGCAAAATCTCTACATCCTATTGCGTGAAAAAGCTTGAGTGAGATTTGCTTGAATTTATGCTTTATCTCCATTGGAAGATCAAAGACCACATTATTGTAGTCTCCAAATAGCTTGAAGTTCAAATCGAGCCAGAAACTGTCATCCTTTTGGACGTTGACAGTAGTGATGCCGAAAAAAACGTTTTCTGGATCATTGCCGATAATTGGAACAGTAATTTCCTGGCCAAATATAAATTCTTCACATAAAATGATCGACTGGTACTCATTCAGCATATGTATCGTTTGTTCGGTGGCTGAATCATAGGAATCACATATGCGAATTCCTGAACTATTCCCTTCGTAATTTGGTTTCAATATCAGTGGCAGCCGCAGTGCTTTCAGTCTCTGCGATATAAAGTTCGGGCTATGCTGAGGTGTTGCAGCAAAATATGCCGGAGTGAGTATATCCAGGCTCTCAGCCAGCACCTTTGTCATGCATTTATTCAGCGTTAAGGAAAGGCCGAAGGCATCAGTTCCAGTATAAGGGATATTGTTTATTTCTAGCAAAGACGGAAGTAGACCTTCCCGGTTTCTGGAACGCAGCCCCTCAACGGTGTTGTAAACCAAGTCGTCAGCAAAGGTCCTCTTGCTGATGGATTGCATAATGCTGGTTGTGTTTTTAAGCAGCTCAGTCTGGTACCCGAGTGACTCAATTTCTTGCTGTAGTGTATTGATTGCAGCTATTTCTGCAAAGTCGTAGTAGAGTCTATTGGTATCGTCAAGATCATACATATCGGGTGAATCATAAGCAATTCCGATTTTCATCTCTCATCCCTCCAGCTCGGACAAAGGATAATTAGCTATTATCCTTTATTGATGATGAGTTTGTTTCGGGGATGTTTGGCTGTAAGGATATATTTTTGTTTTGTAGATGTAACGTGGGTGTAAATTTGAGTCGTAGTGATAGAACTGTGTCCCAATAACTTTTGGATATAACGGATATCAACATCTTCCTCAAGTAAAAGAGTCGCAAAGGAATGCCTAAACATATGGGGAGTTATGTGGATTGTGATGCCTGCCTTATCTACATATTTATTAATCATGAATCTAACCGATTGTTCAGACAGACGGTTTTTTAATCGATTGACGAAAAAGAATCCACTATGTTCAATATCGTTGTGAAATCTTTCACTATAGGTCTTGAGAGCAGTGATAACGTCATCGTTACCTATTTGAATTATCCTTTCCT
>OMOF01000541.1 GCA_900290375.1 Candidatus Desulfosporosinus infrequens | reverse complement strand
CCTATAACCTCCAAGAAACTTCCCTGTTCAATTGTTCAACCATTGAACAGAATGGCAGGATTACCAAGTAGATAGAAAAACATGCTTACCTAAATAGTAATCTGAAACAGGTTTAAGCTTAGACAATTTGAAAGGTAGGAGCAATGATGCTGAACTCTATAGGAATTATCTATGCAAATAGCACAACTGACAACTTACAAGGACTGGCGTTAAAAAGGCCGATAGCAGCTGTTCCCTTTGGAGGAAGATATCGAATTATCGATTTCGCGTTATCGAGCATGGTTAATACCGGGATAAGGACGATTGGTGTGATTACGCCACGCCAATATAGACCGCTTATAGATCACTTGGGAGCTGGTAAAGCCTGGTTTTTAGACAGAAAAGATGGCGGGCTGTTTATTTTACCTGAGGCCGTCCACGGTATTTCAGGTAACCATACGTTTTGCATTAGACACTTACACAATAATATTGAGTATTTTCAAAAAGATTTTGCAGAAAATGTTGTTATCAGTAGCGGTGATCAAATATATAATATGAATTTTAAGAATGCCCTAGAATTCCATGATGATAAACATGCCGACGTTACCTTGATTTATAAAAGTACTGCTGCTAATTTGGATAATCAGACGAATGAGCTAGTTCTTGAGATGGGTGAAGAACATAGGGTGTCTAAGATACTAAACACACAAAGTCTCGACAAGGGAACGCTCATTCAACCTTGTTTTACCAATATCTTAATAATACGACGCAAACTTTTGTTGGAAATTATCGAGAAGCATAGTGATATCGGGTGTATTGACTTACTAGATATTATTACTTCAAACCTTCAAACCCTCAAAATTTACGGTAGTCCGACGTGTTCATCGATTGGGGCGATTCGCTCTCTTCAGGATTACTTTGATAGAAGTATGGAGCTTTTGGACCTAGAAGTTCGAGGCAGAGTATGGTTGGGAGAAGATCGAATTCATACCAAACTCAAGGATTATCCTCCCACTAAATACACTTCACACGCCAAAGTCAGTAATTCATTGATTGCGAGTGGGTGCACTATTGCTGGAGAAGTGATAAACTCGATTATTTTCCGAGAGGTAGTCGTTGAACAAGGGTGCAAAATAGCAAATAGCATAATCCTGCCGAAATGTCATATTCATGCCAAGGCCCAAATGGACTATGCAATTTTAGATAAAGCGGTAACGGTCATGGGCGAGAATTTCTTTAAAGGGAGTTTGAATAGCCCTTGGGTTGTTCTCTAAAGAACCCTGAGCTTGAGTTTGAAGAACCTTACCGACCTTACAAATAGTCGCCCTGAGCGGAAGAGTTATGCTGAGAAAAAAAAGCACTGCTCCGTTTAACACCAAATAGCATGACGATCGTAAGTCCAACAGTGATCACAGCCATCGCCATGCCCAGTGATAAATCACCTTGTTCGAATTGAGCATAGATATAAGTTGCGGATGTTTGCATGGAAGGTGGCAAAATCAGAAGTGCCGCAACGAGTTCCCGAATAGAAATGGTAAAGGTCATCATCCAACCTGCCAATATACCCGGAAGAAGTAGAGGAAGAAGGATTCTTCTCAATATATAGAACGTCTTGCCGCCAAATACCCTTCCAGCCTGAACGAGTGATTCATCGATCTGTGTATAGTTTGCCTTAACATATTGTACAGTATAGGGCAAAAAAAGAACGACATAGGTAAGTACGACCATTCCATAGGTATTATAGAGCGGAATTGGCATCCAAGGTGCATCCCAAACGATAATTAATCCAACTACCATCACAATACCTGGTACAGTGTTGGGTAATAGACTAAAAAAATCAATGCAACGCTGAGGCCAAGTTCGTGACTTTTCAATCGCGAGGGCCAGTATTGTCCCTAAGCTAACACAAATGGTCGCTGCACATAAAGATAAGCTCAAACTGTTCAGAAGTGCTTCCATGCTTTCTGATCCCCAAGCTAAGAGCTTTTTATAATGGTTGAAGGTTAAATTATGCCATACCAGCCCTCCTCCGCGAAGCTTCATGAACGATGCTACAAGAATAGAAAAATAAGGCACACCAATTGATAAAACGAGAAGAGCCAGAATATAAGTCCAAGCAAGCCCCGTTTGCCAGGGTTTAAGACCGTATACCTTTACTTTAGAGCCTCTGCCACTTACTAAGTTATAGGTAAACCTTCTACTGATCATCGAACTAAAGTACCAAAGAATTAAACAAGTACTTAATAATGCGGTCGCCAAAGAAGTCGCTTTGTTAAAATCAATTGGCCAGCTCGAGATATATTGCTGAATTTCTGTTGTCATCACAAAATAACCAATACTCCGTCCAAAGGTAACCGGTGTACCAAATTCTGAGATTGTTTTCACAAAAATAAGAAGTGTGCCCATTGCGTAGCTCGAAAGTAAAAGTGGCAAAATCACTCTCCGGAATGAATAGATTGCTTTCCCACCATGTATTAACGCTGCGTCTTCCAAGTTAGAACTCACTTGGAAAAGGGCATTTCTTAAAATTAAATAAAGAAATGGAAACGTTTGTAAGCTCATTATCAGAACCATACCCGTTAAATTGAAGAAATAAGGGCTTAGCATATCCACGAAGGGAATAAAATGAAAATATCCGTTCGGTTGCATGAACAGAATCCAGCCCATTGAACCAATGTAAGGCGGCGTCATAAAAGGAATTATGAGTACAACATCTAACCACTCATGCTTACTAAGTGAAGTTTTAGACATGATCCAAGCTAACGGAAGTGCAAACAATGTTGTTCCGGCAACTACTAAAACCCCAAGTATGATCGTATTTAAGAATATCTTTTTTAGACCCTCATCTAAAAAAATTCGTAAGGGCGCAAATAAGTTAAGCGTCTCATTGGGAAAGATACTCGTTAAAAATATGAAAAAAAGAGGGATGACCACTAGCATCATCAAAAGTAAGATTGCCAGAGTCACCCCAAATCCTTTAAAGTGATTCACACTTATCATCTCCGTTATACAATTACTTTTTGAAAATATCTGTAAATTGTTGGATAACGCCTTTTTCATTAGCAATCATCCAATCCGAATTTACTTTTAGGGTTGGAATCTCACTTGCACTCGGTCTACCTTGAACTTTTACATCGCTACGTCCAGGAAGAAGATAGGCATCAGCTACCATTTTTTGTACTTCATCAGACAATAAATAATCCATGAACGCTTGGGCATTATCTGCGTTATTGCTTGTTTTTAGGATGAGCGCAGGACGGGCACTAATGACCGTGCCTTCTGCAGGATAAATTAAGTCAACAGGTTCGCCCTTGGCTTTTGCTTGATACGTCATATAATCAACGCTTGCAATAACCATACTTTTTGCACCTGTTACGACAGGGTCAAGAGCTTCCTGGTTGGCACCCGCCATTAAAACGCCATTATTTTTTAATTGTTTAAACAAATCCCACCCCGAGTCACCTTTTACACTCAAATAACCCGTAGCAAAAT
>OMOF01000893.1 GCA_900290375.1 Candidatus Desulfosporosinus infrequens | reverse complement strand
AGGGCATATTGTTTATGGAGAAGTTTTTGTTTTAGCTGTGTTCATGGGCTTAATAAACACACTTGATCTTCCCACACGTCAATCGTTTATGCCTGATTTAGTAGATAGAAAAGACCTTAGAAGTGCTATAGGACTAAACTCAGCAATTGTCAATGTTGCCAGGATTATCGGACCCGCTGTAGCCGCTTTGTTAATGGTTCGTTTTGGTGCAGGTCTCTTATTTTTTATCAATGGAATAAGTTTTCTCCCTGTTCTTCTTGGCTTATACTTAATTAATGCAAAACCTGCTGTAATTAAGAGAAGAGTAGAGAAGAAAGTGCTTACCGAAATACTAGATGGGCTACAATATATTCGACGTTCTCCGGCCTTGTCAGGTGGTGTGCTATCGATGTTAGCTGTGGGCACATTTGTCATGAATTTTAATGTAGTTATCCCCCTTTTTGCGGCAGAAGTACTGAAGCAAGGTGTTGATGGATATGGACTTCTGTTATCTGCCTCGGGAGCAGGATCTTTGGTCGGAGCACTTCTTGTCGCATCTCAGGCTAAGGGAAATCCGCGCTTTAGAATGCTTTTTGGCAGTGCTTTTTTGGTTTCAGCATTACTTGTTTTCCTCAACTTTATTTACACTTTGCCCTTAGCAGTGGTAATGTTTGCAATCATCGGATTCGTAAATATTGTTTTTATCACAACCACGAATTCGATCATACAACTCAATTCCGAAGAAAAATATAGAGGCCGAGTAATGAGCGTTTATTCATTTGCCTTTGCCGGTACCACCCCAATCGGAAACCTTTTTGCTGGAATTATCACAGAAAAGTGGGGTTCTGGTATAGGCTTTTTAATGTGCGGAGCAGTATCGGGAGTGTTAATAATTTTAATCGTGATCAATACTATGGTTAAGAAGCAGCGTACCCCTCTGGCAACTCTCTGACGAGATATCCCTGCCTGAAGAGAAACGCATTAGTCATCTTTTTTCTCGCCAAAGATATCGGAGTGATCGTTGCTTATGAATAGTCGTTTGTGAAAAGAAGCTGGTTGTTATTTTTTGCGGAGGCAATCCATCAAGACGTAATGAATAGCTATTTGTGGCGGTTGCTCTGAGCTACCTTAAATTATCTTTCAAATCTTGGTAAAAATTAGCTACTGTAGTATTATAATAGGGGTCCACCCATAATAGAGCGAGACCTAGTGTGATAACCCCTAAAAGGAACCAGCCTAAAAAGCTTAACCATAACTTAAACAACTCCCATTTAAAGCCGACCATCATAATTTTGCTCTGTTTTAAGGCTTCCGAGGCACTGAACTGTGGGTTATCAGCCATAATGAAATAGGCCATGGAATATCTCAGAGAGGCTATAATGCCTGGAATAATGAGAAGCACACTCCATAATAAGGTGAAAATAATAATTAAGAAATTCAGGACAAAGGTTTTTACAAAAAATTTAAAGCCCTCAAACA
>OMOF01000636.1 GCA_900290375.1 Candidatus Desulfosporosinus infrequens | reverse complement strand
CAAAATAATTGCAGTGACTTGATATTTTATATCATTTTAGACTTTCTGCAGGGGAATCATATATAATATTCGATGGAAATGCCACTTAAGGTCAGTAAAATAAGGTTATATCACAAAGGGGTTATCCCTTCAAATGATTGCCATAAATATTAAGGACCAATTGTATTGAAGTACAATTGGTCCTTTTTGGTATGATAATTCCTGTATCGCTGATATTAATCTTCTAAAATTCTTCCATCGGTTGATATTGTTACAACATTCCAGGGAATCATTTTTCCGCTGTTGGACAAAGCATTTTTTACGGCTTGAAGAATTCCTCCACAACAGGGAACCTCCATTTTTAGAATTGAAACACTTTTGATTTCGTTCTGCTTCAGTATTGCCGTCAGCTTTTCCGAATAGTCAAGGTCATCAAGTTTGGGACAGGCTATCAGAGTAATTTTATTGCGCATACTTTTGGTGAATGTTTGGGTACGCAAAAGCTGTGCAGTCTGCGGCGATCAATAAGTGAGAGTTATCAAGGTAAGGTGCATTTACCGGCACTAGTTTTAATTGGCAGGGCCACTGACCTAGCTGAGATTGTAAGTTTTCAGAGGCCAAACTAGGTTCAACTACCGGTCGCCTATTGGCGAGCAGTTTAGCTTGAGAACCTGGACAACCACAGGGTAACGTCTCCTTAGGTGGCTGGTGCCCTTTTATTGGCGAGCATATCCTTAGATTTTCGTTGTATAAGAGTGGGATAAATTTAAGAATGTAATTGAAAAAGCTAAAGAATCATGTAAAGATAGCGGATTGGAAGTTGAAGAAGTTGAGGCTATATTGATTCACTTTAATTACCATGTGTAATAAGGATCAGTTAATCACAAAATACTTGAAGAAAGGAGGAGAGATTATAATGGCTAAAATAAAAGATAGGGATACACTTGCAATTGTCTCAGGACTCATTGGATACGCAGGGATTCTAGCTTTTGATACAGCCTCGCGAAATGCAGGTTTATCTAAAAGGTCATATAGGGAAGCCGCCGCAGGAGTTTTTCTTTCACAGAGTGAAGCGAAAAGTGTAAAGGGGAATATTCTTGGGCTAATTATGACTTCTGGTGTGAGCATTATTGGGGCAACTAATATTATCAGGCGCATGTCTAAAACTGGACGAGATAAACTTATATCTAAAGGAATTCTATCTGGGATTACCATTGGGGCAATAGCTACAGTTCTTCCAACACTTGCCCCTCAAAATAAAGTTAAACCTAAAGATGCGGCAAGTAATCTATCTTATGTTTTC